>CABSBK010000011.1 GCA_902475865.1 uncultured Collinsella sp. | reverse complement strand
AGTTTTTAACAGGCGGCATCGCACGCGTCCCTCGCAAGGGCAAAATGATCCGTTTTCCTCCGTCCCCAAGGGATCAGTTGAACAGATTGCCGATGGGATCGGGGGCGGAACTGGGGAGATAGCGGATTTCTAGCTCTATACCGAGCTTTTGCAACTCTTTGAAGGCGGCGATGTCTGTATCGCCTACGGCAACGGCAGGCGTTGCAGAGCGCTTGCCCTCCCCCGCCCGCATATGGCCGATACTAATCTTGGTTATTGGCACACCGCCCTTAACCAGCGCGAGCGCATCGGAGGGTGAGGCCACCATGATCAGAATCAATTGGCGAGGCGTTGCGGTATGAATGATGTCGATGGCCTTTTGTACCGAGAAAAACCGCGTCCAAACGCCTTCTGGCGCCGCCACCCTCATGGGTGCCCATTGGCGCGAATCTGCCGCGATCTCATCGTTGACGATTAGGACAAGGTTGGAACCCACGGCTTCGTTCCACAGCTCAACGTCTTGTCCGTAAATGAAACGGTCGTCGATGCGTGCGAGAAGAATCTTGGGTTGAGTCATCGCTGCCCCATTCTGTTTGAGACCCGTAAGAGCAAGACATCGCGTCTCCAATATTAGTGCATTTAAAGTGAGAAAAGCCGTCAGAACACTTGCGCGGATTTGCGATGTCCCGTATCATAGACAGCCGTTGACGCCTCAATTGCGTCACCACATGGCCGCCAGCGTAGCTCAGTTGGTAGAGCACCGCTCTCGTAAAGCGGGGGTCACCGGTTCGAGCCCGGTCGCTGGCTCCATTGCACAAGATAGCCGCCTTCTGGCGGCTTTTTTGTTGCCGATTTCGGGCGCGCATCCGCCAATCCAAGCACAACGCCGCCGGAAACTCCCCTACTCAACAAAAGCCCCGCCAACCGCAATCCCCAAAGGAACCGCGATCAGCGGGGCCCAAGCGAGCTCCCCCAAGGGATAACGCTCGCAACACGAACAGCTCAGCCGAGCAGCGCGCTACTCCTCCCAGTAAGCATCTGCAAGCAGCTTAAAGCAGATCTTCTTGACCGGCTGCGCCCCATCGCCCGGGAACTCGAGCGTGGGCATGTGAGGCTCGCCGGCAACGAACAGCGCGAACTTGTCGTCGGCAAGATCGCCGGCAATCGAGGCGTCTGAATCGACCAGGTCGTAGTCGTCCTTCTCGTCAAACTCCTGAACCAGCGTCAGGCTGCCCGTGGCAACCTTAAAGGCCTCGCGACCCTCGACGTCGATCTGCAGGTCGTGATAGCGCTGATGCGTCTCATAGTGGGCCTCGGCCTCGGGACGCGTCGTGGGAGCCATGACGTTCGCAAAGACCTTGTCGCCCAGAATCGGATGGCTGCCGACCTCGAGCTTCGCCGGATCGTTCTCCTCGAGCCAGTCGATCAGCACGTCGAGGCCCTTGAGCATTCCACGGTACTCCTCGATATCGCCCAATGCACCGTAAATCATCTAAATCCCCTCTCGGATCGTTTCTTTGGCGGCTACTCGGCAAACGCATTACCAAAGCTGTTGCCACCCACATGCGTCTCGACCAGGGTAAGGTCGGGATTGAACACGACAGTGTCGGCGTCGCGCCCCGGCATAATGCTACTGCACTTGTCGTCGACATGAGCCAGCAACCGATGCCGGGGCCGCAGCACAAGCTCCTACAGCTCGGTCACGACAACGCCGTTGTAAACCTCATCCCAACGATCCATAACCAAGTGTCCGGTCATGGGATCCATGGCATTGAGCTTGCCGCAGGTGTTGGCGGTACGCAGCACCGTCTCGTCGTCGGCTCCGGCAGCAATCGCATGTGCGAAGCCGGCAATGGTCGAATCGCCAGAGCCCGTAGCGTTAACGGCGGGGATATCGGGGGTCTTGGCGCGGAACGCACGGCCGTTATGGAAACCAACGGAGCCGGCAGCGCCCATGGATACGACGACCCAGGGGATATCGGAGAAGCGGGCGTCAGAGGCGAGCGCGGAACGGAGCTCGTCCACATCGTCGGTGGTAAAGCTCGTGCCCAGAAGGCCGTTAATTTCGGTCAGGTTAGGCTTAACCAGCTCAGGCTTGACCTCGGACTTGAGCGCAGCCTCGAGCGAGGCGCCCGAGGTATCGAGCAGCACCTTGGCGCCGGCGTTCTCTGCAATGCCCGTGATCTTGGCGTAGTAGTCCGCCTCGACGCCGCGGGGCAGCGAACCCGAGATGGTAACGACATCGGCCTTGCTCGCAAGCTCGGCGAACTTGGCGGTAAAGGCATCGAGCTCCTCGGGGGCAATCGTCGGGCCGCTCTCGAGCAACTCGGTCTGGTTGCCAGCATGAAGGATATTGAGGCAAATGCGGGTCTCGCCCTTGATGGGCACAAAATCATTCTTAATGCCGTTGGCATCCATGAGCTCGGCCATATAGGCGCCCATATGACCACCAAGCAAGCCGGTTGCCACGACATCGTCGCCCAGCTGGCCCAGGACGCGGGCCACGTTGAGGCCCTTACCGCCGGCGGTCTTTTCGGGCGTCACGCGGTTGACGTCGTCGATAATGAGCTCATCGAGCTGATAGCGCGTATCGACGGACGGGTTCATCGTAACGGTGAGGATCATTTCTAGCTCCTTATCTCGCAGGCTCCTTATGCCTTGCAAAACGAATTGGCTACATGCGACTACAGAATCTCGATTGTGAACGAGCGCACGATGGTTTCTTTGGGCTTGGCGATAAGGCAGCCGCGCTTGTGCTCAAGCACGTCATCCTCATCGGAACAGGTCGAGAGGCCGCCCCAGGGCTCAACTGCCACAAAATCGCCCTCGGGCTTGCTCCACACAATGAGATATGGGAAGCCCTCAAAGCTCAGGCGGACGCCCTTGTCCTCGCCCTTTTTGGAAAGCGTGACCTGACGGCTCTCGAGCACGTCAAAGATGGTCTCCGCAAAATCGAAGAGATCGTGCGACAGGGGCAGCGTCTTTCCCACCATGGGGTTCTTGGAGCGGTTTGCCACGTCAATCAATCCAGTCGAGGGAACGGCGGTGCAGAGCTCCGCAGCCTCGTCTTTCTCAAAGCGCAACTCGTAGTCCGTATAGGCCTCGCCCTCATCGAGCGGACACCTAAAGCCGGGATGACCGCCGATAAAGAACGGCATGTCCTCGGTGCCCTCGTTGGTGACCTCGTAGGAAACGCGCACGGCAGCGTCCTCGAGCGTATAGCGGACGACAAGCTTAAACGGATACGGATAATCGCTCAGCAGCGCGGCGTTATCCTCCGAAGCCAGGCACATCGCCAGCTCGCTCTCGCTCTGGCTCAGCAGCTTCCACTCCTGTTTGCGCGCAAACCCATGGCGAGCGAGCTTTACATGATGCCCGGCAAACGTCATGGCGTTGTTATCGCGCAAGCCTCCGCAAATCGGGAAGCAAATCGGTGCCTGGCCGGACCACACGGCGGGATCGCCCTGCCACAGATACTCGCGACCTCCGGCCTCGATCGAGGTAAACGAACCACCAGCCGTGGACACCTTAATAGAAATCGAATCGTTGGAGAGAGCGTATTCCATTGCCCATCCTTTCGAACAGCTGCTTTTTGCTCGCAAGTACCCGTCTCGGCCCTAACCAAAGGACAAACCCGCACGTTCATCGATGCGTCCGGTATCCCAGCCATGTAACGGGGTACCATACAGACATTGATGCAATTACAGCTGAAAGGCCTTCTTATGCGAACCATCATCCTCTACGCCTCGCGCCATCACGGCAATACGAAAAAGCTCGTGGACGCCATCGTCGAGGCACACCCCGAGATCGATACCCTCGACGTCAAGGCGCTTGGCAAAAACGAGTACCCCGACCTGCACGAATACCATCTGATTGGCGTCGCCACGGGCATCTATTACTCCGAGATCGACAAGGACATGGCACGAGTGCTCACGAACGTGCTGCAGCCGCAGGACAAGGTGTTTGGCCTTATGACCTACGGTGGCAAAAACAAGTGGTACGGCAAGGATATCGATGGCATCTGCCGCATGAGGCAGGCCATCTTTATGGGTGTCTACGGCTGCCCCGGCTTTGATACGTGGGGGCCGTTCAAACTCGCCGGCGGTGTCCAAAAGGGACACCCAACCGCTGAGGAAATTAAGGGCGCCGTCGACTTCTTCGATAAGATCGAAGACGAATATGGCGATATCATCGTCGAAGAGTACGCCAAGCGCGAGAAGCGTCTAGCATACGAGAAGGAGCATCCTGCAGGAGGCCTGGTGGCCGGCGTCAAGCGCACGGCAAAGAAGATCGCTAACAAGCTGTAACTGTGAAGGTGCTTTTGAGCGTTTAACCCATACGGCGGGTCCGAGCAGATTCGGGCCCGCCGTCTTTTTCTATCGTTACTCGGTAAAGGCGTTGCCGACGCTCTGGCCGCCAACATACGTCTCGACGAGGGTAAGCTCATGGTCGAACACGACAAAGTCGGCGTCGCGACCCGGCATGATGCTGCCGCACTTATCCTCGATGTGCGCGGAGCGTGCCGGCACCTCGGTTGCCATACGAATGGCGATATCGGCGCTGGCGATGCCCCAGTCGACGATGTTCTTGACGCCCTGGGCAAGCGTGAGCACCGAGCCAGCAATGCTCTTGCCGTCGGCGAGCCAGCACAGGTTGTCCTTCATGATGACGTCCATGCCACCACTGGTGTAGCTGCCCTCGGGCATGCCGCCGCAGCCCAGGCAGTCAGTGATGAGCACCGTGTGTTGCCAGCCCTTTGCCTGCAGCAGCGCCTTGATGGCGGCAGGGTTAACGTGCTTGCCGTCACAGATGATCTCGGCGTAGGTCTCGGGCGTGGACATGGCAGCGCCCACGACACCGGGCTCACGGTGATGCAGCCCGCGCTGACCGTTATAGGTATGCGTAAAGCAGCTGGCACCGGCGTTGATGGCGGCGATGCACTCATCGTAGGTGGCGTCGGAGTGACCGATGCTGGTCACCACACCCTTGGCGTTCAGAGCAGCCGCATAAGCAGCGGCACCGTCGCGCTCGGCCGCCATGGCGCTCTTAACGATGCGACCACCCGCAGCCTCCTGCCACTGATCGAAGACCTCCTCGGAGGGATCGATGAGGTAAGCGGGGTTCTGCGCGCCCACGTGCTTCATGGTAAAGAAGGGGCCCTCCAGGTAGATGCCCTGAATGCGGGCACCGCAGAAGTCGGGGCCGCGACCCTCGTCCGCCTGAGCGATGGCGGCGCAGGCGTCCTTGATCTGCTCGACGCCATCGGTGAACGTCGTGGGCAGCCAGCTGGTGGTACCGCGACGGGCGAGCTCGGTCGAGCTGATATCGATGCCCTCGGGATCGTTATCGGTAGTTGAGTGGTTGTAGAAGCCATGGATGTGAGTATCGACCATACCCGGTGCGATCCACGATCCCGTGTAGTCCTTAATCTCGCAAGAGGGCTCGTCGGCCTGCCAGGCGCCAAAGACGCCATCCTCGACCATAAGATAGCCGCCCAGTTGCGGGCCTGCCGGCAAGAAGAACTTGTCAGCCTTAATTGCGTACGTGCTCATATGCACTCCTCGCTTCTAAAGCAGTTGACTGTGGTGATGCTTATACCCAGCTCACGTAAAACAAAAAGCGCCCGCCCGCCGTTATGAGCGGACGGGCGCCCTTACAGGGGGACGCGATTAAGCGGTGAAGGGGTGAATCGTCACGCCCTTAACCACGCGGTTGACCGTGCCAGTGGGGCTCGGCGTGTCGGGCGTGTTGCCCACGCGCACGGAGTTGAGCAGGCTGATAGCCTGGGCAAACATCACGAACGGCAGAGCAAGGTAGCCCTCGGGAAGTGCCTCGTAGCCCTTAAAGGTGAAGGACTCGCCCTCGTAGACGGTGGCACCTTCCTGCTGAACGGCGATGGTGTGCTGAGCGATCTCGTCGCCACCGATCTCGTTGAGGATGTCGATGTCGTACTGACGGGTGTAGGCGTCGTTATTGACGAACACGAAGACGAGCGTCTTATCGTCGACGAAGGACTTAGGTCCATGACGATAGCCCATGGAGGTGTCGTAGGAAGTAGCGACCAGACCGTGAGCGAGCTCGAGGATCTTGAGCTGGCTCTCCTGGGCAAGGCCACCGAAGGAGCCAGAACCCAAGTAGGTCACGCGGTTGAAGTCGCCAGCCAGGTAATCGGCGATCTCGGGCTCACGGGAGATGACCTCCTCGCCCATCTTGGCAATCGTCTCGACCCACTCGGCCTTCTGCTCATCAGAGGCAGTGTCGAAAATAAGGGTAGAGAGCAGGGTCATGCAGGAATAAGAACCGGTCATGGCGAAGCCCTTGTCGTTGGCGCGCGGAATGAGCAGCGTCAGCGCGTTGGGATCATCGGCAGACTCGACGGCGAGCTTGCCCTCGGGAGCGCAGGTGATGTTGAGGAACTTGACGTTGTGGACGAGCTCCTTGGCAACGGCAACGGCGGCAAGGCTCTCGGGGCTGTTGCCAGAGCGGGCGAAGGAAACCACGAGCGTGGGATCCTCGGCGCGCAGGAAGTCGCGCGGGGCGCTCACGATGTCGGTCGTGGCGATGGGCTTAAAGTCGTAGAGATCAGTGTTGCCAGCGTGACGCAGGTACGGGGCGCAGGTATCGCCAACGTAGTCGGACGTACCGGCACCGGTGAAGACAACGGACAGACGACCCTCGCCCATAGCGCGAGCCTCGGCCAGGAAGGCCTCGATGGCCTCCTTGTTCTCGCGATAGATGTTGAGCGTATCACGCCAAAGCTCGGGCTGCTGAGCAATCTCGGCCGTGGTGATCTGGGCGCCGAGCTCGGTGAGCTCCTCGACACTCTTCTCGAACATTTCTAATACCTCTCTCTAGAAGTAATCCTCTGACGTGCAATTATACACTTCGGTTGGTTATCTGGTAGTAACCAGTTAAATGCAAAGAATCACCATATGGAAACGATGCGAGCACTAGTTACTGCGCTGGTGGTAAACCTTGTATTTAAACTGATCGGCACGAGCAACCGAGAGTGTGTACTCCACTACCTCGTTTGACTCGTTATACGTAGTCCTGACCAAATCGAGCACAGGCGAGCCCTCGACAATTCCCAAAAGGTGGGCATCGGTGGGACGGGCTATGCTCGCATAGAACTCCTCTTCGGCCACGCGAATCTTTTGCTGAAAGTCCTGCTCAATCACATCGTAAAGCGGCTTACGCTCCAGCAGCGGTCGCTTTAGGGACAGAAATTGACGAACCGGTAGATAGCTGCGTTCGACCATCATGGGCATGTTGTCGGCAGAACGAAGGCGCTTGAGCTTAAAAATGCGATCACCGATGCGCAATCCCATATGCTCGGCCAGATTCTTATCGGCCTCCATCTCGCAAAACTCGAGAATCGTGGTCTCGGGTTCTCGACCCATCGCGCGCATCTGCTCGGTAAAGCTGTAGGACTGCATAAGATTGGTTGCTTTTGCCGAACGGTCGGTCACAAAGGTACCGCGACCGTGCTGCCGAACCACCAGTCCTAAACGCTCCAGTTCCTGCAGAGCCAGGCGTACCGTAGTGCGCGAGAGACCATAGCGCTCCGAAAGTTCGCGCTCGGAAGGAATCATGTCACCGGCGCGATATTCATGGCCAATCTTTTCGGTCAGAATATCGACCAGCTGATCGTACAGCGGTTGCTTACGCGCTCCGATCGCCATCCTATCCTCCCTTTTGCTCGAATTCGGCTAACTACCTAGGGTGTTATGCATTATCTGTCTGCCACACCCGAATCATTAAGAAAACAAAAGCCGCGCGCTCTTTCGAGCACGCGGCTTTTAACATACACATGGCTTAAGGGGTCGGGGTGTGAGCCGCGTAGGGACACACCCCTCAAGCTAGAGCCTTACCAGATGCTCGGCCAGAGACCAAGCGGGCCAGCGCCCAGGATGCCAAGGACGAAGAGCAGGAGAATGCCCTTGGTCGGGGTCCAGCTGTGCTTAGCGAACATGTAGTAAAGCAGCAGCGTAAGCATAAGCGGGACGAGCTTGGGGACGATGGTGTTGAGGGTGTCGGCAACAGAGAAGTTGACCGGATCCTCGGTGACGGTGCCGTAGGTAACGGACTCCATGCCGTTGCCCAGATCGGTGACGCCGCACTCGACAGCGTTGCCGTCGGCATCGGAAGCGGTGAGGGCGTTGCCGTCCTCATCGGTCATGGCGATGGTACCGGCCTCAGCGGTCTCGGTATCGATGCCCTCCATACCGGTGAAGTTCTCGGCCTCCTTCTCGGAGACGATCACGGTAGTAGCGGAGAGGCCACGGGTGGTGCCGTTGGGGATCTGGAGGTTGATCTGGGTGCCACCCATGGTGACGACCAGGCAACCGACGACGAAGACGCCCATGATGGAAGCGGCACGCGTGAAGGCCTGCATGTTGGCGGTCAGAGCGTCAATAGCGCTGGTGCCAAGCTTGTAGGACCAGTTCATGAGCCAGAAGCGCAGAGCGAACTGGACGGCGTTGAAGATCACCAGGAAGATGATCGGCGCAGCAGCGTTGCCGTTGATGGCCATGTTGGAGGTGATGCCGGCCGTGATAGGCACGAGCGTCAGCCAGAACAGGGCGTCACCGATACCACCGAGCGGGCCCATTGCGGCGACGCGGACGGCGCGGATCGTGGGGATGTCAACCTTGTTCTGCTCGAGCGAAAGCACGATGCCCATAACAAAGGTGACGAGGAACGGGTGGGTGTTGAAGAACTCCAGGTTGTGGCTCATGGAAGCCGCGAGGTCGTTCTTGTTGGTGTGGATCTTCTCCAGACCGGGGATGATGGAGTAAAGCCAGCCAGCGGCCTGCATGCGCTCGTAGTTGAACGATGCCTGCAGGAAGCAGGAGCGCCAAGCCATCTTGTTGAGGGTCTTCTGGTCGAGCTGCGGAGCAGGAGTGAGATCCTCGTAGTGCTCCGGGATCACATACTCATTAGATGCCATCTTCGAAGTCACCTCCGTCAGAAACAGCTGCACCCTTCAGCTCGGTCTGCTGCTGGAAGTCCCAGAAAGCGATGCCGAAGCCGATGAGAGCGAGGATGAGCAGAGCAGGGGTTGCCAGCGAATCGTTGGCAACGGTGATGAGCGCGAGGCCGAAGCCCATGAGGAAGAAGCCCCACATATCGCGGTTCATCATAACCTTGAGCAGGACGGCGAAGCCGACGAAGCGCATCATGCCGCCTGCAGCGGACAGACCGGTCTGCAGCCAAGTCGGGATGGCAGAAGCGATGGTCTGACCGATGGTAGCGCCAGCGATGAAGAACAGGGTGACGACGACAGCGAAGATCAGGCCGAGCAGAGCCATGGCGAAGTAGTTCAGGCGCTCGATGCCCTTGGTGTCCGCGTTGTGAGCCATGTTATCGGCCGTGGACATAAGCGGGGACATAAGCGTGAAGACCAGGGTAACGCCAAGCTGGCCAAGCAGAGCGAACGGAATGGCGAGGCCGACTGCCGCGTTGGGCTCGAGGCCCGTGGCGATAGCGAGAATGGCTGCCATGATGCCGCCGATGACGGCGTTAGGCGGCTGAGCGCCTCCGATCGGCATGTTGCCGATCGTCATGAGCTGATAGGTACCACCCACGAGAAGACCGGTGTTGAGGTCGCCAAGGATAAGACCGATGACGGCGCCGGTGACGATGGGCTGATAGAGAGACTCGAGGAAGTCAAACTGGTCGATTGCCGCGATGAACGTGACGACGAAGACCAGAGCGATCTGGATGATCGAGTATTCCATCTTGCTCCTCCTTTCAAAATGTATGTACGCACTTTGGATTTCACGTACAGAACGTCAGGGTTTTACTCCTGACAACGTGGATCACGAGGATTACGAGAAGAGCTTGCTCGTGTCCTCAACAGGCGTGCTCGGAACGCGCCTGATCTCCAACTCCACCCCCAATTCCTGCAGCTCTTTAAACGCAGCGACATCCTCGTCGTTAACTGCGACGGAGGTGGCGACTTGGCGCTTTCCTTCCGACATGTGCATGTTGCCGATGTTTACCTTCTTTATAGGCACACCGCCCTTGACGAGCGTAAGCACGTCTTCCGGTGTTTCGGCCACGATGAAGATCTTCTGGCGCGGGCTCGCCTTGCCAATGACGTCGATGGTCTTCTGCAGAGAGAAGAAACGCGTAGCGACGCCGGCGGGAGCGGCCATCTTCATGAGGTTCTGGCGCATGGTGTTGGACGCCACGTCGTCGTTGGCGACGAGGATGAGGTTGGAGCCCAGGGTGGAGTTCCACTGGGTGGCAACCTGACCATGAACCAGTCGGTTATCGATGCGGGTAAGAAGAATGTTGGGTTCTGCCATGTTGATCAGCTTCCTTTCGTTATTTGCTGACGACAGTTACTTGATCTCCTGAATCGCGTAACGCGAAACATCTACGACGGCTCCGGATCGGACTTTGATCTGGACCTTCTCGCCTTCGATGCCTTTGACGGTTCCGTAGATACCGCCGGCGAAAAGAACCTCCTGACCCGGCTTGAGCTCGGTGTGCAGCTCCTTGAAGTACTTCTGCTTCTTCTTCATGTTGATTTGCGACCAGATGGTGTAAATCAAGCCCATGATGACAAGCAGGCCTAAAAGGGCGACCGAGGAGCTCAGGACGTTGGCTCCGAAATCGGCCATTAGATGCCGTCCTCGTCGCCGAAGATATCCTCTTCCTCGGAGCCGGCAACGGATGCGACCGTCTGGGCGGTGACGCCCGTCTGGCCAACGGTCACGGCCTGCTCGCCAAGCTCGGCGAGCGTGGCATTGCCGCGGAGGAACAGAAGCGCAATAACCATGGGAAGGTTGGTGCCAGTCAGAACCTCGACGTTGTCGACATCCTGGGCAATCATCATCGACTGGTTGAACGGGGTGCCGCCAAGCAGGTCGGTAAAGACGAGCACGCCATCGCACTCCTCGCGCATGGCGGTAATAGCGGCGCGGAGATCCTCACCGTAGGATGCGGCCTGGTCGCCCTCAAAAGGAACGACGGTAAAAGCAGGCTGGTCGCCGGCAACCATAGCGATAGCGCTTGCAAGGCCGGGTGCGAACTGTCCATGACCGGTAAGAATAAAGCCAACCATTCAAATTTCCCTTCCGAAGGTGTGTACGATCTGAGTCCGATGATTTTCGGAAGCCAGCGGGCACTCGCCCTTAAAGCTTCTTAGAAAGCGTTCTTTGAAGACCAGTGGTTTCTAAACTGGTAGTAACCACGTGACGTGTTGTTGTCACTATATCACCCCAGAAGAGGTCGCTTTCGTTGATTCATACGGTAAAACGTTTTTGCACCGCTCACGGTGATATTTCGACCGTTTACCGGTCGTTAACACTTCTACCTGCGGTTTTGAAACCGTTTCG
>CABSBK010000010.1 GCA_902475865.1 uncultured Collinsella sp. | reverse complement strand
AGTATGCGGGCGACAGCCGTATGTTTGAGCAGACGCTTGCCGAGTTTAGGGCTTACTACGGCGAGCACAAGGAGGACCACACCGCCCCCTATGCCGGCACAATCGAGATGCTCGACCGCCTGCGCGCCGCGGGTGTGCAGCTAGCCGTGCTCACTAACAAGGACCACGTCTCGGCGGCTCCGCTTATCGAAAAATACTTTGGTTCCGAGCGCTTTGCGCTGGTACAGGGCCGTGTTGATGCGTTTCCGCCCAAGCCCGAAGCACCCGTCACGCTGCATGTGATGGAGGAGCTGGGCGCCAATCCGGCAACCACGCTCTATGTGGGCGATTCCAATGTCGATATCCTGACCGGTCACAACGCCGGCCTTAAGAGCGCGGGCGTCAGCTGGGGCTTCCGCGGCCGCGCAGAGCTGGAAGCCGCCGACGCCGACTACGTGGTGGACACCCAGGCAGAGCTCACGGCGCTGGTACTGGGCGAGTAACCGCCCATCCCCCCACGGGCAGTTAATGTGGGACGGGGCTCTTTTAGCTGCCCCCGCAACAAAGAAGTGTCCCCAACTGCCGCACCATGGCAGCGCCGCAGGTAGAAGACGGACAGCGAGCGGGCACCAGAGCGAACAAATTGGCATGAAAAGAGGACGGCATAGACCTTCTGGTCATGCCGTCCTCTTTGAATGACAAGTTGTCGCTCTGGTGCCCGCGCAGCGTCGACTAGTCCGCCGTTCGGTAGAACGGCGGAACCGCCTAACCGCCCAAGTAAGCTTTGCGGACGTTATCGTCGTGCAGGAGTTCTTGGCCCGTGCCGGTCATGGTGATCTTGCCGGTCTCGAGCACGTAGCCGCGTGTGGCGATGGAAAGAGCCATCTGTGCGTTTTGCTCGACCAGAAGCACCGTGGTGCCGGCCTTGTGCAGGTCCTCGACAATCTGGAAGATCTGTTCGATCAGAATCGGTGCCAGACCCATGGAAGGCTCGTCGAGCATAAGCAGTTTGGGGTTACTCATAAGAGCGCGCCCCATAACAAGCATCTGCTGCTCACCGCCCGAAAGGGTGCCGGCGACCTGGCGACGGCGTTCCTTCAGGCGCGGGAACTGCTCGTAGACGCGCTCCAGGCCCGGAGCCACCGTGGACTTGGGCTGCGTATAGGCGCCCATCTCCAGGTTCTCCTCGACCGTCATCTGCAAAAAGGCGCGACGACCCTCGGGAACCTGAGCCAGGCCCTTACCAACCAGCTTGTCAGCGGGCGTATGGGTAATGTCCTCGCCCATAAACTTGATGGAGCCGGTCTTGGAGCGTAGCAGGCCCGAGACGGTCTTGAGCGTCGTGGACTTACCGGCACCGTTCGCGCCGATCAGGGTCACGATCTCGCCCTCGTTAACGTTAAAGGAGATGTCCTTGATGGCGTGGATGGCGCCGTACCAGACGTTGATGTTGTAGACGGAAAGCATCGGCTCTGCCATTTAGTTCTCCCCCTTATCCTGCTTACCCAGATACGCCTCGATAACGGCGTCGTTGTTCTGGATTTCCTCTGCCGTGCCCTTGGCGATGACCTTACCAAAGTTGAGCACGCAGATGCCCTCGCAGATGTTCATAACGAGCGACATATCATGCTCGATAAGCATGATGGCAATGCCAAAGGTGTCGCGAATCTTGACGATGTTCTCCATGAGCTCCGCGGTCTCGGACGGGTTCATGCCGGCGGCAGGCTCGTCGAGCAGCAGTAGCTTGGGGTTGGTGGCAAGCGCGCGGACGATCTCCAGACGGCGCTGAGCGCCGTAAGGCAACGATCCGGCCTGCTCGTTTGCCAGATGCTCCATATCAAAGATGGACAGCAGCTCCATGGCGCGCTCGTGAGCAGCCTTCTCGTGCTTCCAATACGTCGGCAGGCGCAGCACGCCTTCAAAGCCGGAGTAGCGCTCCTGGTTGTGCAGGCCGACCTTAACGTTATCCTCCACCGTCATGGTGTTGAACAGACGAATGTTCTGGAAGGTACGGGCAATACCCATGCGGTTGACCTGATAGACCGACTTGCCCGAGGTGTCCTCGCCGTCGAGCAGGATGGTGCCGTGCGTAGGCTGGTACACCTTGGTGAGCAGGTTGAAGACCGTGGTCTTGCCAGCGCCGTTGGGGCCGATGAGACCGGCGATCTCGGTCTTGCCGATAGTCAGGCTAAAGTCGTCGACTGCCTTAAGGCCACCGAACTCGATGCCCAGGTGGATGCACTCGAGTGCCGGGCGCTCGCCCAGGTCGCGGTCGGGAACGATGGCGCCAGAAGGATACGGGACCATCTTGCCCTTGTTGAACTCAAATTTACTGGGCATCGGCTGCCACCTCCTTCTTGGAAGCAAAGCGATCCTTGACGCGACCGAAGAACGCCTTGAGCTGTGGGTTGTTGGTAAAGATCATGACCAAGATCAGCACGATGGCGTAGATGAGCATGCGGTAGTCCGAGAACTGACGGAGCAGCTCGGGAAGCACTGTGAGCAATGCCGCCGCGATGACGGAGCCGCGCATATTGCCCAGACCGCCCAGGACCACGAACACCAGGATGAGGATGGACGTGTTGAAGTCGAACTTGGTGGCGGAGAGCTGCGAGAAGTTACCGCCGAAGAGAGCTCCGGCAGCACCGGCGAGGGCAGCGGAAACCACGAAGGCGATCATGCGGTACTCGGTGACGGAGATGCCCACGGACTCGGCTGCAATCTTGTTGTCGCGCACGGCCATAATGGCACGGCCGGTACGGCTGCGAACCAGGTTGAGCACGATCACGAGTGCGACCATGACCAGGATGGCACCGGCGAGGAAGGTCGAGTACGTCGACACACCCGATGCGCCCTGCGCGCCCTTGATGATGGCGGTGCCGTCCTCGAGCAGGTGCAGGTCGTCGATCGTGGAGTTACCCGTGATGTTAAAGATCACATGCAGGCCGCGGGAATCGACGCCCACAATGAGGCAGGTGACGATCTCCTTGATAATCTCGCCAAAGGCCAGCGTCACGATAGCCAGGTAATCGCCGCTCAGACGAAGAACCGGGATGCCAATCAAGAAGCCCAGGATGGCGGCAGCGATGGCGCCGACCACGATACTGATGATAAGGCGCACCGGATCGGAAGGAACGGCGCTCTCGAGGGCGACCGCGGTGACGATCCCCGTATAGGCGCCGACGCTCATAAAGCCCGCGTGGCCCAGCGACAAGTCGCCCGCGATGCCGACGACGAGGTTAAGGGAGATGGCCATGACGATATAGGCCGTGATGGGAACCAGCTGACCGGCGATCATGCGCGGAATCATGTGGTTAGACTGCATAAAGAACACGATGGCGAACGCCACAAGGCACATGGCGTACGTAACAAAGTCGTGACGCGTCTGCTTGTCTTTAAGAAACTTCATAACGCTCACCTACACCTTCTCGGGGACGTACTTGCCCAAGAGGCCGGCAGGCTTGACGAGCAGGACGATGATCAGAACACCAAAGACGATGGAGTTGGCAAGACTCGTGGAAATGTAGGCCTGCGCCATCGCCTCGATGATGCCGATGAGAATGCCACCGACAAAGGCGCCGGGGATGGAACCGATGCCACCGAAGACGGCGGCGTCGAAGGCCTTGATGCCAGGCATGGCACCCGTGGTGGGCTGCAGCACCGGCGAGTAGGAGCACAGGAGCACACCGGCAATGGCGGCAAGGGCAGAGCCGATGGCGAACGTCATCGAGATGGTGCGGTTGACGTTGATGCCCATGAGCTGAGCGGCGGCCTTGTCCTCGGACACGGCGCGCATGGCTTTGCCCATCTTGGTCTTACCTGTAAAGAACATCAGGCCGGCCATGATAACCAGGCAGGCGACGATGGTGACGAGCGAGACGGCGCTTACGTTGAACTTGGCCAAGAACTCCGGCACCTGGAAGGTGACGAGCGAAGTGAAGTTCTTGGGCGTGGCGCCCCACAGAAGCTGCGCGGCGTTCTGCAGGAAGTAGGACACGCCGATAGCCGTGATCAGAACGGCCAGCGGGCCTGCTTGGCGCAGCGGCTTATAGGCCAGACCCTCAATGAGAACACCGAGAACCGTGCAGACCACACAAGAGAGAACTACAGATGCCCAGCCCGGGAGGCCGAGATACGACGTGGCACAGAACGAGACATAGGCACCGACCATGATGACGTCGCCGTGAGCGAAGTTGAGCATCTTGGCGATACCGTAGACCATGGTGTAGCCCAACGCGATGATGGCGTAGACGCTGCCCATGGACAGGCCGTTGACCAGGTATTGGATAAAAACCGTCATGTTCCACATCCCCCTTTCGAATAGGTTTCCAGTTAATGTATGAAACAGGGACGTTACATCGTCCCTAGATACCAAGCAAGCAGGGAAGGCCAAAACCTCCCCTGCTTGGGATCAAAACCGCTCTATGTAAGGCGGCCAATTAGGCCTGTACGTACTTGCCGTCGGTGATGACGTACGCCGTGGGCTCCTTCTGGACCTGACCCTTATCGTTCCAGGTGAGCTTGCCGGTCAGACCGTCAACGGTAATCTTGAGCATAGCCTTGGGCAGCTTCTCGGCGACCTCGGTCGGATCGGCGTCGACACCAAGACCGGCCTCCTTGAGGGCCTCGGCCACCGCGTGCACGCCGTCGTAGGCGTCGGCGGCAAACTGGTCGGGGGTATCGCCGTACTTATCCTTGTAAGCGTTGACGAAGTCGGCGTTCTTCTCGTCATCGGCGGAGAACGGGGTCATGAGCAGCAGACCCTCGGCAAGAGAGGTATCGAAGCCCTCCACCCCCAGGATGCCGTCCATGCCGTCGCAACCCATCATCTTGACGTCGTAGCCCATATCCTTGGCGGTCTTGAGCAGGACGGTTGCGGGGGTATAGTAGATCGGCGCGAAAATCATGGTGGCGCCGGCCTCCTTGGCCTTGGTCAGCTGGTTGGTAAAGCTCGTGGCGGAGTCATCCTTAAAGGTCTTCTCGGCGACAATCTCAAGCTTAGACTCGACAGCCTGCGCCTTGAAGGCATCAGCAATACCCGAGCTATAGGCATCTGCGGCGTTATAGAAGACAAAGAACTTCTCGTCCGCGTACTTCTCTGCCAAAAACTTGGCAGCATTAACACCCTGGTTGGGGTCGGTGAAGCAAACCTGGAAAACACAATCCTTGCCCTTGGTAACGTCCTCGGAGGACGCGGACGGGGTGATCATGAACGTCTTGGGGTCGTTACCGCACTCGGCGGCAACGGCGACCGACGCACCCGTGGTGGTCGGACCGACGAGGGCCTGCATGCCCCAGTCGAGCAGGGTGTTAAAGGCGTTGACGGCCTTCTCGCCATCGGCCTGGTCGTCCTCGGCCTTGCTGGCAAGCGGCAGCTCCTTGGTCGAGAAATCCTTGCAGCCAAGCTCGACGCCCTGGGTGACGGACTTGCCGTAGGACGCGTTGGCACCGGTCAGCGGGCCGATGGTGCCGATCTTAAACGAAGCGTCGCTCGAAGCAGAACCACTGTCGCCGCCGTTGGAGGAGCAGCCAGCTAGAATGGACATCGCCCCCAGACCTGCTGCGCTCGCGATAACGCTCCTGCGATTCATAACAGGGTTCAATGACTTACCGGTGAGGCTCGACATGCGGCTCTCCTCTCAAATCTCGTCGGGTTTCGGTTGCCCGACAGGCCATCCTTCGCCGTGTTCGGCGTTCGCAAAATAGTAAACGCTTTAGTTAAGGAAAGTGACGATTATTTCAACTTTTCTTTTGTTTTGCCCATTTATCCATAATTATGCGTATTTCTATCGGTTTATACAGTTTAGCCACTTTATTGTGTGAAAGTAATATTTCCATTCTGTTACAAGCGCCCCTGCCCTGATTAAAACAGCCTCACCGGTCGCGTTTTGTACGCACCTAGGCGGCGATGTACTTGCCGCCCTGAATCACATAGGCTGTAGGTCGTATGTAGCGAGCGTGTTTCCAATGTTTCCGCAGCGTTTCGGGGGTGCCGTTTTGTGCGACTCCTGTTAACTGGCGAGCACGCGCCCTCGGTTCACGCTAGAATGCACTCAACCTTTAAGCGGTTAATCCATCCATAAGATGCACGAAGGAGCTATCTATGAGCGAACCCCTGCGCACCGTGAACGTCGGCCTCATCGGTCTGGGAACCGTCGGCGGCGGCGTGGCCCGTCTGATCAAGAGCCACCACGATGAGTACCTGGCAGCCTACGGCATCGACCTTAAGCTGACCCGCGCCTGCGCGCTTGCTTGGGAGCAGGCCGAATCGGCAGGCATTGAGCGCGAGGCCTTTACGAGTGACTGGCACGACGTCGTCACCGACCCCGCCGTCGACATCGTCGTCGAGCTGATCGGCGGCGAGCATCCCGCAACCGAGATCTTTACCACTGCCTTTGAGCACGGCAAGCACGTCGTCTCTGCCAACAAGGCCCTGCTGGGCCGTCACGTCGAGACGCTTGCCGAGAAGGCGCGTGCGTGCGGCGTGCAGATTAAGTGCGAGGCCAGTTGCGGCGGCGGCATCCCCATCGTGAGCACGCTTGAGCACGACCTGGTGGGCAACAAGATCCTGACCATCGCCGGCATCCTCAACGGCACCACCAACTATATCCTGTCGCGCATGGACGCCGAGGGCGCCGATTACGCCGACGTGCTCGCCGACGCGCAGGCCAAGGGCTATGCCGAGGCCGACCCGTCCGCCGACGTCGACGGCTTCGACGCCGCCAGCAAGACGGCGATCCTCGCCTCCATCGGCTTTGGCACCCGCGTTACCACCGATGATGTGTACCAGCAGGGTATCCGCACCATCGGCGCCGAGGACATCGCCCAGGCCCGCGAGCTCGGCTACACCATTAAGCTGCTCGGCATCGCCCGCAACACCGACGCCGGCGTCGACGTCCGCGTGCATCCCACGCTGATCCCCGCCGACCACATGCTTGCCAAGGTCAACGGCGCCATGAACGCTGTTTACGTAGTGGGCGACGCCGTGGGCGAGACCATGTTCTACGGTGCCGGCGCAGGCTCCTTCCCCACCGCGAGCGCCGTCGTGGGCGATATCCTGTCGCTCTCCGAGCAGATCAGCCGGGGCGTGGCTCCGCTGCCCGAGATTGAGCCCTATGGTCACAACCTCGCCTTTAAGCCCATGGACGAGCTCCAAACCAAGTACTATGTGCGCCTGAAGGTCGCCGACCGCGTGGGCGCCCTGTCCGAGACGGTCGACATCTTTGCCAAGCACAACATTTCGATCTCGCTCATCAACCAAGTCGAGGACGGCAAGTCGGGTGTCAGCGATGCCTGCTCGGTCATCTTCCTGACGCACCGCGCGCTCGAGAAGGACGTCCAGGCTGCCGCCGCCGAGCTTGCCAGCGTCGACTGCGTGGCCGAGGTCGCCAACGTCCTGCGCATCGAGGACGTCGAGGCTTGGACCGAAGGCGTCATGGCCAACTAGCCCGATTCTCGGCAAATCAAATAACGCATGAGGGGCTCCCGTCCGATTGGATGGGAGCCCCTTTTAGTTACATCTTTTGCACGAAGTGGTCGACTAACGTTTGAACAACTTGACCGTTCGTCAACAACCGTGGATACCGTTTGCCGATATGCGACGGCAGCTGTATTTTGCCGACGCTATGCTGTGCCGTGTATGTCCGCCCGCGATGAGAGGAAGCACCATGTTGCTCGAGGGCAAGAAAGCAATCATCACCGGAGGCACGCGCGGTATCGGCTATGCCATCGCCTGCCGTTTTATCGAGGAGGGTGCCACCGTCACCGTCTTTGGCTCGCGCCAGGAGACTGCCGACGCGGCCGTTGAGAAGCTGGCGGCTGCCTATCCCGACGCCAAGGTCTGGGGCCGCTCCTGCGACCTCACCTCACTCGAGGCCGTGACCGAGGCTTTTACCCAGGCTGCAACCGACATGGGCGGCCTGGACACGGTCGTCAACAATGCCGGAATCTCCCAGCGCTCGCCCCTTTTGGACTACACGGCCGAGGAGTTCGCCAAAGTCATGGACCTCAACGTCGTCGCTGTCTTTAACGGTCACCAGGCGGCCGCCAAGATTATGACCGAGGCCGGCCACGGCGGCACCATCACTACCACGAGCTCGATGGTCGCCAAGTACGGCCAGCCCTCCGGCGTCGGTTACCCCACGTCCAAGTTTGCCGTCAACGGCATGGTCCAGTCGCTCTCGCGCGAGCTCGCCCCCATGGGCATCCGCGTCAACGCCGTTGCCCCTGGCGTGACTAAGACCGACATGGTCGCCAACCTGCCCGAAGAGGTTATTAAGCCCATCATCGCCACTATTCCGCTCGGCCGCATGGGCGAGTCCGAGGACGTCGCCAACGCCTTTGTTTTCCTAGCGAGCGACATGTCATCCTATGTCACGGGCGCCGTGCTCCCCGTCGACGGAGCCGCCCGCTCCTAAAGGTCGCAAGCCACGACTTCGAACCTCAACGAGGCCCAACGCAAAAGGCGCGCTGTCTGCATCAACCGCAGGCAGCGCGCCTTCTATTATTTGGACGGAACCCGTATCCCGGTATTCCTTACTACTTACCGTCGTCGTCCTGGGCTTCATCGCGCGCGTAAAGTTCCAGCATGCGGCGGCGGTATTCGTGCACGGCGAGCTTGGCGCGCTCCAGGCGGCGGCGCTCACGCGGAGTCAGCTCGGACGGGTCAACCTCATCACCATAGGTCTTATCGGCAAGAAGATGTGCCGCGTCCACGATGCGGGCATCGATGTGGCCGCTCGCTGCCTCGGCGGAAAGACGCTCGGCAATCGTATCGAGCGTAGGCAGGCCCTCGAATACGCGACCGTGACCATGCGAGGTCAGCAGCTCGTGCTCGCGTGCGAGCAGGCTCGCCAAATCGTGATGGGCGCGCAGGATGTCGAGCGCATCGGATGGATGCTCGGCAACCTCTGCCACGGCAGCGACCGGTGCGGCGTCGACCACGCGGTAGAAGAGTTGTGCGAGCAGCGGCATCAAGAACACCGTGATGGCGCCGGCGGCAACCATGACCGACGCAATATCTTGCGACAGCGCGCCCGCGTTGACGGCAACGCTCGTCACGGCAACGATAATCGGCAGCGCCGTGGTGCAGTACAGAGCCACGGTAATGCGACCATACGCCGAAACGTCGCGCGTCGCAGGGCAAATGCTCATAGAGATGAGAATGGGCACGGCACGAATGATCAGCAGCGCCAAGATAAAGCCCACGAGCAGCCCGGGGCGCGACACCACGGCCGTCAGGTCGATCTTAGCGCCCGATACAGTAAAGAACACCGGGATCAAAAAGCCGTAGGCCAGGCCGTCGAGCTTGGTCTCGAGCGTATGGTTGCCCTCGGGGATGATATAGCGCAGGACAAAGCCGGCGGCAAAAGCGCCCAATACGATATCGAGGCTAAAGATGGCCGAGAACGCCACGAGCGTGACCAAAATAAGCACTGTCAGGCGTACGAACGTCTGCGACGTGGTATCGGCGCGCTCCTCGACAAACGCAAAGAAGCGGCTGCCGACGCGTTTGGAGCGGCTGGGGACCACGGCAAGCAGCACGCACACGGCGGCAAATAAGCCCAAGATCAGCAGCGTCTCGATGCCCGTACGGGCAGACAGCAGTACCGACATGGCGAGCACGGGGCCGAGCTCGCCCCACGTACCATAGGCAAGAATCGAATCACCGACGCGCGTTCCGGCAAGCAACCGCTCGCGCAAGATGGGCATGAGCGCCCCAAGCGCCGTCGAGGTCAAGGCGAGCGTCACGGCGATACCGTCGAAATGGCTGACCGAGAACCACGGGGTAAAGCGCACGGCAAGCCAGGCGATACAAAATGTGACAGCCCACGTGGCCATACCGTAGCGGCCCTCGACGCCCGTGATGTTCTTGGGATCGATCTCAAAGCCGGCAAGCAGGAACAAAAATGCCAGACCGAGCTCTGACACGAGCGAGACCTCGGCATCTACATGGATGACGCCGAGCATATGGGGTCCCAGCACCGCGCCGAACACGAGCAAAAAGACCGTTTCGGGAACGGGCTTTCCGGGAATCGCCGAGGCGATGAAGGGGCTTGCAAAGGCCACGAGCGCGATGATGGCGAGTGAAACGAATGCCATGTGATGCCTTTCTCTTGTTTGCGCATCACTGTAGCACCCTCGCCGTCCTCAACGCGCTGCGAGCTGTCGTATCATAGTGAGGTTTACAAACATGTGGCTCAAGGCGACCCGAGGCTTGCCCCGTAAACCGACCGCTGCCGCATACCGTACCGTACGCCCAACCGATCAGGAAGGCAGGAACCAATGGTCTCTCGTATCTACGTGGAGAAGAAACCCGGGTTCGACGTCGAGGCTCAGCAGCTCAA
Organism: uncultured Collinsella sp.; assembly: GCA_902475865.1. Taxonomy (GTDB): domain Bacteria; phylum Actinomycetota; class Coriobacteriia; order Coriobacteriales; family Coriobacteriaceae; genus Collinsella. The sequence goes on along the minus strand of CABSBK010000010.1, from coordinate 1,291 downwards.
GGGCGAGCTGACCGAAATTCTCGGCATCAAGGGCATCGAGGCCCTGAGGATCATCAATCGCTACGACGTCGAGGGCATCGACGAGGAACTTTTCCGCTCCTGCGTGCCGACCGTCTTTAGCGAGCCCCAGGTCGATGTGACCTACGACGAACTCCCCGCAAGCGATGGCGCCGTCTTTGCCGTCGAATTCCTGCCTGGCCAGTTTGACCAGCGCGCCGACTCCGCCAGCGAGTGCGTGCAGCTCATCAGCCAGGGCGAGCGCCCCGCCGTGCGCTCCGCCAAGGTCTATATGATCTCGGGCACTCTGGACGAAGCCGCCATCGAGGCCATCAAGCACTACGTGGTGAACCCCGTCGAGGCGCGCATCGCCTCGCTCAACCTGCCCGAGACGTTGCACATTGAGACACCCGAGCCGCAGCCTGTCGAAGTGCTCGACGGTTTCCGCGAGCTCGACGAGGCCGGCCTTGCCGCCTTTATCACCGAGCGCGGCCTTGCCATGGACGAGGCGGACATCGCCTTCTGCCAGCAGTACTTCCGCGATGAGGATCGCGACCCCACCATCACCGAGATCCGCGTGATCGACACCTATTGGTCCGACCACTGCCGCCACACCACCTTCGGCACCGTCCTGGACGACGTGACAATCGACGACGCCGTGGTGCAGCAAGCCTTCGACCGCTACATGGAGATGCGCCACGAACTCGGCCGCGACGCCAAGCCCGTCTGTCTCATGGACATGGGCACCATCGGCGCCAAGTATCTTAAGAAGACCGGCGTCATGACCGATGTCGACGAATCCGAGGAGATCAACGCCTGCACCGTCAAGGTGAAGGTCGATGTCGACGGCGAGGACCAGGACTGGCTGTTCCTGTTTAAGAACGAGACCCACAACCACCCGACCGAGATCGAGCCCTTCGGCGGTGCCGCCACCTGCGTGGGCGGCGCCATCCGCGACCCGCTCTCGGGCCGCAGCTATGTGTACCAGGCTATGCGTGTCACCGGCGCCGGCGACCCCACCGTCCCCGTCTCCGAGACGCTCGAGGGCAAGCTGCCGCAGCGCAAGCTCGTAACCACCGCTGCCGCCGGCTACTCCAGCTACGGCAACCAGATCGGCCTTGCCACCGGCCAGGTCAACGAGCTCTATCACCCCGGTTACGTGGCCAAGCGCATGGAGGTCGGCGCCGTCGTGGGCGCTACCCCGGCAAACCACGTGCGCCGCGATTGCCCCGCCCCCACCGACAAGATCATCCTGCTGGGCGGCCGCACCGGCCGTGACGGCATCGGCGGTGCC
>CABSBK010000009.1 GCA_902475865.1 uncultured Collinsella sp. | reverse complement strand
GTTATACTATCCCCCACATATGCGGGCATCGCCAAGTGGTAAGGCATCAGCTTCCCAAGCTGACACTCGCGGGTTCGAGTCCCGTTGCCCGCTCCAGAAAAATGCACAAGCACGGCAACGCTACGTTGCCGTGCTTTTTACTACTAAGTGCCGGGACTCGAACCCGCCAGGGTGCGAGCGTTAAATAAACGCGAAGCGTTTATAGCGAGCAGGCAAGGTCGCCGATAGGCGACCGCAGCCGGTGCGGATTTGCGAAGCAAATACGCAGACGTCCCGTTGCCCGCTCCACCGGGCACGGGAGACGCGGGGACGGCCAATTCAACAAAGTTTTCCCCACCGTCTCCGCGAATCCGGCAGGCGACCGCAGCCGGTGCGGATTTGCGAAGCAAATACGCGGACGTCCCCATGCCCGCTCTTGCGGCAAAATGTTAGGTTAATGCCCGTTATCGCTACTCGCACCCGCGCACGGTACAATGGTTGGGTTACGACCAACGTGCCAATAACCAAAAAGGAGCCGCTATGATCGATCGCTATACCCGCCCGGAGATGGGACATATCTTCTCCCTCGAGAACAAGTACGCCATTTGGCAGGAGATTGAGGTCCTGGCCTGCGAGGCTCAGGCGGAGCTCGGCAAGATCGGTATTTCCAAAGAAGAGGCCCAGTGGATCCGCGACCATGCCAACTTTGAGAAGGCAAAGGTCGATGAGATTGAGGAAGTCACGCGCCACGATGTCATCGCCTTCCTGACCAACATGAAGGAATATATCGACGCCGACGTTCCCGAGGGCGAGCCCAAGCCTAGCCGCTGGGTCCACTACGGTATGACCAGCTCCGACCTGGGTGATACGGCTCTGTGCTATCAGCTTACTCAGGCCTGTGACCTGATTATCGAGGACGTCAAGAAGCTCGGCGTGATCTGCAAGCGCCGCGCTTTCGAAGAGCGCAATACGCTCTGCGCCGGCCGCACCCACGGCATCCACGCCGAGCCGATGACCTTCGGCATGAAGTTTGGCTCTTGGGCCTGGGAGCTCAAGCGCGATCTCGATCGTCTTGAGGACGCTCGCAAGAACGTTGCCTTCGGTGCCATCTCCGGTGCCGTCGGCACCTACAGCTCCATCGAGCCGTTCGTCGAGGAGTACGTCTGCGAGCACTTGGGCCTGGTCCACGATCCGCTGTCCACGCAGGTCATCAGCCGCGATCACCACGCCTATCTTGCCGGCGTGCTTGCCACTACAGCGGCCACCTGCGAGCGCATCGCGACCGAGGTCCGCAACCTGCAGAAGACCGATACGCTCGAGGCCGAAGAGCCCTTCCGCAAGGGACAAAAGGGCAGCTCCGCCATGCCGCACAAGCGCAATCCCATCACCATGGAGAAGGTCTGCGGCCTGTCGCGCGTCGTGAAGTCCAACGCTCAGGTCGCCTTTGACAACGTTGCCCTGTGGCACGAGCGCGACATTTCGCACTCCTCTGCCGAGCGTGTCGCCCAGGCCGATAGTTTCATTGCGCTCGACCACATGTTCCAGTGCCTCATTCGCGTTATCGACGGCCTGCAGCTGTATCCGGCCCGCATGATGGCCAACCTCAACAAGACCCGCGGCCTCATCTTCTCCTCCAAGGTGCTGCTTGCCCTCGTTGATACGGGCATCACCCGCGAGGACGCCTACGCTATCGTGCAGGAAAACGCCATGGCCACCTGGCACGAGGTGCAGGATTGTGTCTCCGGCCCCACCTTTAAGGAGCGACTCGAGGCCGATCCGCGCTGCACCGTCAGCCAGGAGAAGCTCGACGAAATCTTCGATCCGTGGGACTTCCTCACCCGCATCGATACGGTCTTCGATCGCCTGGAGCAGTTGAGCTTCGAGTAGGGTTGACCTAATTCGACCGCTTGCGGATGCATTTCAATCTTTGGCGCCTTGCCCATCTTGGGTGAGGCGCTTTTTTATTGCCGCATCAGCCCCGGGTATACAATGAAATCCGACTGCTGTTTCGATGAAGGGAGGCTTGTGCCCGGACGTATCAAGCGAGCCGCCATCGTCTCGTTTGCGCTCATGCTCCTTGTTGCCGCCTGTGCGGGCGCCCTGACGTATACCGTTCGAAGCAGTTCTTCCTCCTCGAATGAAGCCGACAAAGATCTCCCGGTACTCAAAATCGGCGTTACGGATAACGACCCCTATGTGTATGTCGATACCACGGGCGATTACGCCGGTATCGATATCGACATCGCCCGCGAGGCCTGCAAGCGTGCGGGGCTCAAGCCACAGTTTGTCGATATTGACTGGAACGATCGCGACCGGCTGCTCAAAAACGGTGATATCGATTGCCTGTGGTGTGATTATTCTCCTTGTTATCGCGAGGATAAGTATTACTGGACCGAGCCGTATCTAACCGTGATGGTCTCGGTTGCCGCCAAGAAAACGAGTGGCATCAAGTCCTTGGCGCATCTCGATGGAAGCAAAACCATCGCGGTGATTGCGGGCTCGTTGAGCGAACGCCGATTGCTCGCAGGGGATCTGGAAATCTCGCCGGACGTGCAAATCAAATCGTATGGTTCTGCCGAGCTCTGCAAAGCCGCCCTTGCCAAAGGGTATGTCGACTGTTGGATGGCGGACGTTCAGCCGCTTGACCGACTTGTCGCCCAGTATCCCGGCCTCTACCGCGTGTTCGCCGACAACATTATGACGGTCGATCTGGGCGTCGCGTTTGATGACAGCTATGAAGGACCGATCGTAAAGGATCTCAATACTGCATTGTTTGCCATGGATCGAGATGGCACGATTGACCGTATTGTGGGCAATTACAAGACAGGAGCGACGACAGGCGGGCAAGGAGCAAATCATGACAAATGATGAGCACCGCTTGCGTCGAAAGACTCTGACCGTCATAGCTATCGGCGTTATTGTCAGCGCTGTCTTGTTAGGCTTGTTGTATACGGTTGGAACCCATTGCTGCCTCGAAAAAACGCTTGGGTTTGGCCAAGAAACCATGGTGTTTTTGGAAAACGCTTGCGAAAAATATGACCGCTACGAACAGGGGAGAAAAGCCGAGGAGACGCACGATTTGCTCGCCGCGGTCGAATCGTTTGCGACGTTCCTGTCCTCTGATCGCGTTGAGGTTAACAACGACCTTATCGAGCAATTTGTCCATGCCGAGAACCTTTCGGGGTTGATGGTCATGGACTCCGATGGCCATATGGCTGCCCACTACGACATCGATGGTCGCGATCCGCTCGTGTTGTGGCGAGAGGAGCTGGCCTGTTCGCCGGTCGCATCGATGTATCAAGGTTCCAAAGTGACCTACTTAACTGTCGTTGAGCGCCGTGGTGTCGTTTTTGCCGTCTGTGCTGTCCCGTATGGCGACGGCGTTGCCCTGGCATACCGCTCATTTGTTCCCGATACGGCGGACGACTATTCATATGCCATAGCCGACGTGCTTTCGAACAGCACCTTCCACCAGGGCCCCACGGTGCTTGTTATGGAGGATGCGGAGATTGTCTCATCCAACAGTGCCGATGCTGACGTGTCGCTCGCCCGACTCCTCACCAGTGCAGGGGTTGAGTGGAAAGACGACGGCCTGACGCCCATCGAATATCGAGGAGACAAATGGTACGCCGTGCGTGCGGCATATAAGGACTACCGCCTGTTTGCGCTATATCCCAAATCTGAGGTCATGTCTGACAGGATTTCATTTGTCGCCGTCGGCGTCTTGGTATGCCTTGCGTTTTGGGTCGTGGTACTGTTGGCTCGAAATATCGTTGACCACCGCAATTTGGTCGAAAAGGATAAACAGCTCGGCATTATCAATGCCATAAGCGCCATCTACGATTCGACCTTCCTTTTGCATCTCGACACCCTCGAGATCGAGGGAATCAATATGTCGCCGGCGATAGCAAAGATATTTGCCGAGCACAACGAGGCATATGACTTTATGGACACGGTCTGCCGGGATATCGTGAGCCCCGAAAGCCGCGACGCGGTTGTGGAACTCGTAGATATAAGTACGCTTCGTGAACGTATGGAGGGCGTACCGTACTTGGCTGCCGAGGTGCGAGATTGTCGAGGCGCTTGGTACTCGCTACAGGTTGTCCCCCAGCATCGCGATGAGCAAGGCCGGCTTGAGTCGGTCGTCGTGGCGACGCACAACATATCGATGGTCAAGCATGCCGAGGAGCTGTCATACCAAGATAAACTGACGGGGCTTCGCAACCGCAACTATCTTGAATCGCGCGGAGATAGCCTGGTAAACGAGGGCTTGCCAGTGAGCGTGATTATGGTGGACTGCAATTATCTCAAGCGGACCAACGACATCTATGGTCACGAGATGGGGGATGAACTGCTGCGACGGACGGCGTCCGTGCTGCGACGGGTGGCTGGTGCGGATTACCTGCCGATGCGCGTTGGCGGCGACGAGTTTTTGCTGGTCTGCCCCCATACTGACAACGAGTCTGCGCTTGGGCTGGAACAGGATCTTCGTCTCGGTCTTGCCGCGGTAAGCGATGAGGCCCTGACGGTCAGCGCATCGATTGGCGTGGCGACCGTCGAGACGGCTGGAAATACGCTGGCCGATGTATATCGCGTCGCCGACCACAATATGTATCGGGAGAAGCGCATGGTCCACGTACAGGGTGCGGACTGCTAATCTTGCCCCCACTAGTCCAAGCATCGTAGGATGTTGAATCGGTGCTTACGAGAATAAGTCGGCCCAGGCGGGGATAATAGACGTCTGAAATTTCTTTCTGAGAGGGGATCTCAATGATTAGTTTTGACTACAAGCCTCAGGGTGTATGCTCTCGCAATATCCACCTCAATCTTTCCGATGACGGCAGCAAAGTGCTGGGCGTCGAGTTTACCGGCGGCTGCGACGGCAATCTCAAGGCTATCTCCAAGCTGGTCGAGGGTGCTCCTGCCGATCGCGTAATCGAGGTTCTCGCTGGTAATACCTGCGGTATGAAAAAGACCTCCTGCGCCGATCAGCTTACGCGCGCTATCGAGGCCGCTCGCGCCGAGATCGCCTAATGGGTATCGCCGACCGCTTTAAGAATGGAATAACGCGTCGAGGTTTTGTGCTGGGTGGCGCCGCTACCGGTACTGCTGCCGTACTGGCCGGTTGCTCGAAAAAAACGGGCACGAGTGATGATGCCGCCGGCGAGCCGCAGGTTATCAAGGACGATTCAAAGATTGTCTCGATTACGGATGAGTACGAGGCTGTCGAAATCGACCTCGAGCCTGCAGCTTCATGGACATTGCCTCTGGGTACGCTGCTGTACTACTGCGACGGCGATTACGCCGCGGCGATGATGGCACCCGCATCGGCGCGGCATGCCAACACGCTCGGTGTGCTCAACCTGGGCGACGGTTCGCTCACGACACTCATCGAGGACCCCGTCGAAGGTGCGGGGTATTCGTTTTACGATGTCCGCGCCGGCGATGGCGTATTTGCTTGGATCGAGATGAACTTTGCGAACGCATCGTGGAAGCTCTATGCGCAAAATACGGCAGGTGCGTCGCTTGTCGGCGATGTGGTCGAGCTCGACCGAGGCGGCAAGGACTACGACCCGCCGCTGTTTACGGCGTTCGAATCGTCCGTCATTTGGTACAAGATGCCTGCTGCAGGCGGCAATAAGACGAGTCACGACTCGTATTGCTACCGCCGCTCGCTCGACGAGGCAAAGGCCGAGGCCATTTGGAAGTCAACGGGCCGCTTTGCATCCGCCCCGCGTGTGAGTGACGGCATCTTGACCATTTCCCCGCGTGTGCGCAACGACGAGGGCGTCTACTACGGCATGACGGCGATCGACCTGACGGACGGCAACAATACCAAGAGAGCTCAGCTGGTCCTTCCCTCATCGGTGTCTCCCTTCGAGGCCGTATATATGGGCGACACGTTTGTGTTCTCCATCGAGGCCACCTATAACGGCGTGGGAAGTCTAGGCAACATGGGCACCTATATCGGTAACGAGAACGGGACGTTCCTATTCCTGTCGCGCGAGCCGCTTGCGTGTGCTGCCGGCAGAAAAGGCAAATATCTGGTTAAGGTTCAGGCATCGCATTTTCTGATCGATACCTCCGCCAAAACCTATGGTTCGCTGCTGTCGCCCGACCGCGCTCTCGAATATGGCGATTATCCAGCTACGGCGGGTAAATCGAATACGTTTTTAACCTATGCCACGGTGCGTAATAGTCAAGGAATTCCCGAGACGGTCACCGCCCGCCTGTTCTCTATTTAGCGCCGAGGGGTTAAAAAGGCGCCAACGGGGGAATAAGCGCGTTGTAATTGTGAGTGCCGCCCGCCGAGCCGCCGCACTGTAGCGGTGCTCGGTGGGCATAGGTGCGTTAAAATGGGCTTGTTCTTAGCTAATTGAGACAGGGGGGCCGTGTTATGGCTTCAGATGCAAAAAAGATTCTGCTGGTCGAGGACGAGAAGGCAATCCGTGACGCTGTCGCTGCCTATCTCGAGCGCGAGGGCTACTGGGTTGTTGGCGTCGGCGACGGCCAGTCTGCGATCGAGGAGTTCGAGAAGCACCAGTTCGACCTGGTTGTGCTCGACCTTATGCTCCCCAAGATTCCCGGCGAGCGCGTTTGCCGCACTATTCGCGATACCTCGGATGTGCCCATTATCATGCTTACCGCCAAGGGCGAGATCGAGGATCGAATCATCGGCCTCGAGCTTGGTGCCGACGACTACCTGATCAAGCCGTTCTCGCCTCGCGAGCTCGTCGCCCGCGTCCGTGCCCTGTTCCGCCGTGCTCACCAGGCCGATGAGCCCGCCGTTGAGGTGCTCGACTTTGGCGATCTGGTCATCGATATCTCGGGCCACAAGATTTTGGTCGAGGACAAGGAAGTGGACCTGACTGCTTCCGAGTTTAAGCTGCTCACCACGCTTGCTCGCCATCCCGGTCGCGTCTATAACCGCATGGAGCTGGTCGAGAAGGTGCTCGGCTACGACTTTGAGGGCTATGAGCGCACCATCGACAGCCATGTGAAGAACCTTCGCGCCAAGCTAGGTGATGATCCCAAGAAGCCTAAGTGGCTCTACACCGTTCACGGCGTCGGCTATCGCTTTGAGGCTCCGGCCAAGACCGATAAGTCGGACGAGAAATAGGGAAATCACATATGACACCTGCGCGCTTTGAAATCGGACAAAAGCACAAGCAGGAGAACGAGGCGGGTTCCAAGGCGAGTTGGAACACGCCTCGTTCCGATTCACGGCCAGCGATGAGCTATCCCTCGCGCATGGCATTGGCTTTTGCCCTGACATCGCTCATGACGGTATTGGTGCTGGTGGGCGTTGTCTCCGTTGTGTGGGGCACCGTCTTTTCGGATTACACGCGCTCTAATATCGTCGAGATCGCCAATTCTGCTGCCGAAAAGCTTGCGACGTCGTATGAGGAAAACGGCAATTGGACTGCGGGCGAGCTGCGCACGGTCGCGACATCGAGTTTGGTGTCCGACGACCTGAGTATGCAGGTCGTCAACAAGAAAGGCGTTGTCGTCTATGACGACTCATGGCCTTCGGCAAGTGCGACCGCCGATGTGCGCGAGAGTGAATCACCGTCGAGCAGCTCGAGCGGTAAAAAGGCCTCGCATAGCCCGGTCTCGTCGGCGCCCACCGATTCCGATAGCGTTGCCAACGTCGAAATCATAACGTCTTCTGGCGAGCATGTCGGACAGGTAAAGCTATGGGCCATCGGCTCCGATGCTCTGCTCACCAAGGCGGATTCTGCGTTTAGGGAGAAGACCTTTAACGCCATGGCCCTTGCCGCGGTTGTTGCGGTCTGCATCTCGGTTGCTATCGGATCGCTCGTGTCTCGCATGCTCACCAAGCCGATTCATCGTATTACGAGCACGGCCAAGCAAATTCGCGACGGCGATTTGTCCGCTCGTACCGGTTTGCGCGGCGACGATGAAATCGATCAGCTGGGTGAGACCTTTGACGAGATGGCCACCTCGCTCGAGAAGGATATGAAGCACGAAAAGCGCCTGACCTCGGATGTCGCACACGAGCTTCGTACACCGCTCATGGCCATGCTTGCAACGGTCGAGGCCATGCAGGACGGCGTGTATCCCACCGACGATGAGCATCTGGAGACGGTCGCTTCCGAGACGCGCCGCCTGGCTCGTTTGGTGCAGCAGATGCTCGACCTATCGCGTATGGAAAACAGCACGGCGCCGCTCAATCTCGAACCGGTGGACATGGTTCCCTTTGTGCGGTCTATCGTCAACGCTCAGGAGCGCCTATTTGTTGACCGCGATCTGCGCTTGCGCTTTGCTGACGAGACCCAAGGTCACGACGATGTCGTCGAGGCCGATCCCGACATGATCACGCAGTGCGTCATCAACCTCATGAGCAACGCCATGCGCTACACCCCCGAGGGCGGTTGGGTCGTGGTGTCGGTGCTCAGTGACCGCAAGCATGTCAGTATTGCCGTTTCGGATACCGGTATCGGTATTGCCAAGGACGATCTGTCGCGCATCTTCGGGCGATTTTGGCGCGCAGATGCCAGCCGCGCCCGCGAAGCCGGCGGCCTGGGCGTTGGCCTCGCCGTGACCAAGCAAATCGTCGAGCGTCACCATGGCTACATATCCGTGGAGTCGGAGCTTGGAAAGGGTACGACTTTTACGATTCATCTGCCTCGCGAGCACACGGCGGACGCGGCATCTACTACAATGGAGCACTAGCTTTTCGCTATTCGGTGAAGGAGGGGCCGCGTTCCTGCCGCTCCGAGTTTGCGAAAACATGCGGGAAAGAACCCGCATTTCTGTCGTATTTAGGTAAGGAGTGACTCACGTGACAACGATGGAGCGTCGTCCGGATTCCCGTGGCAAGGTTCGTGATATCTACGATGCCGGCGAAAACCTTTTGATGGTCGCCACCGATCGCATTTCTGCGTTCGACTTTATTCTCCCCGACGAGATTCCGTTTAAGGGAGAGGTGCTCAACCGCATCTCGGCATTCTGGTTCGATAAGTTTGCCGATATCGTCCCCAACCACCTCGTCTCCATCGATCCGGCGGATTTCCCCGAGGAGTTTGCCGAGTATCGTGACTATCTCGCAGGCCGCGCCATGCTGGTTAAGAAGGCCCAGACGATTCCCATCGAATGCATCGTCCGCGGCTATCTGACCGGTTCGGGCAAGAAGACCTACGACGAGAACGGCACCGTCTGCGGCATCCAGCTGCCCGAGGGTCTGACCGAGGCCTCCAAGCTTCCCGAGCCGCTGTTCACGCCGTCCACGAAGGCCGAGATCGGTGATCACGACGAGAATATCTCGTTTGAGCGTTGCTGCGAGATCGTTGGCGAGGACATCGCCACGCAGATTCGCGATCTGTCTCTCAAGATCTACAAGGCTGCTGCCGAGTATGCAGCGACCCGCGGCATCATCATTGCCGACACCAAGTTTGAGTTTGGTGTTATCGATGGCAAGGTCACGCTGATCGACGAGTGCCTCACGCCCGACTCCAGCCGTTTCTGGCCCGCCGCCAGCTACGAGGAGGGCAAGATCCAGCCTAGCTACGACAAGCAATTCGTCCGCAATTGGCTCAAGGCCAACTGGGATATGACGGGGGAGACCCCGCACCTGCCCGCCGAGGTCATCGATGGCACGTCCGAGCGCTATCGCGAGGCCTTCCAGATCATCACGGGCTCCCAGTTCACAAGCATGAAGGAGAACGCATAAGTGAGTACCCGTAGCGCCACGAACAAGCGCACGCAATCCCACGAAGTTACCGGGGTTGCGCGCAAGTCCGCCGCATCTGCTAAACCCGCCCGCCAAGCAGCGAGCTCCGTTCGCGTCGTGCCGGCTTCGTCTAAAGCTCGCCGCAAAGAGCTCGAGAAGGGTGAAAACCTGGAAGGCCTTTCCAAGGAGGAGAAGCGCGCCCGCAAGGCCAAGCAGCGTGCTCGCGAGGATCGTATCTATACGGTGTCGAATATTCTTCTCAAGCAGGATGAGGACTACACCAAGCGCCGTCGTATCTGGTGGGCCGTGCTCGCCATCGGCATGGTACTCGTCGTGGCAATTTGGGCTTCGCTCTACTTCGCTCCCGGCGGCACGGTGTCCAGTCCTGTTCAGATGGTCGGCATCGTTTTGTCCTATGTCATCATCCTGGGTGACTTTATCTACGACTTCGTTCGTATTCGTCCCTTGCGCAACATGTACCGCGCGCAGGCCGAGGGCATGTCCGAGAACAAGCTCAACGCTCTTATCGAGCGCTCGGCTGCCGAGGAGGACAAGAAGGACTCCAAGAAGAAGTAACGTTACAACCTATAGATATCGCTAAGATATAAGGCGCGTCGTTTTTTGCGGCGCGCCTTTTTACTGTCCTACAGATAGATGGAGTGGCACATGATTCGAGCTGCCCTAACGGTCGAGGAAGCTCTTGAGGGCATGAAGACCCTTGAGCCCAAGATTAAAAATTATGCGCGTCTCGTTGTCCGCAAGGGTGTAAACGTTAAGCCCGGCCAGGAGGTCGTCGTTCAGTCTCCCGTCGAGTGCGCATCATTTGCGCGCGTGGTGGTTGCGGAGGCTTATGACGCCGGTGCCGGTCACGTGACGGTCATCTGGGCCGACGACGCCGTGACGAGGCTTGCGTACGAGCATGTCGAGAAAAGCTATTTTGAGCAGACGCCCGAGTGGAAGCGCATGCAGCTGGATTCTCTGGCCCAGGACGGTGCCTGCTTTATCTTTATCGAGGGTGCTGACCCCGCCGCTCTCAAGGGCATCGATCCTGCCAAGCCCGCTGCCGCTTCCAAGGCGAGGAACACGCAGTGCAAGATTTTCCGCCGCGGACTGGATTACAACATCAACCCGTGGTGCATTGCCGGAGCGCCGGTTGTTGCCTGGGCGCGCGAGGTGTTCTCGGGTGATCCGGATGAGGTTGCAATCTACAAGCTGTGGAATGCGATTCTGCATACCGCCCGTGCTGACGGCCAAGATCCGGAGAGTGACTGGGAGCTTCATGACGCGGCGTTCGAAAAGAACTTGCGCTTCCTGAACGACAATCGTTTTGACTGTCTGCGCTATACCGCTTCGAATGGAACCGACCTGTTAATTGGTATGACGAAGGGGCATGAGTGGGCCGGCGGTAAGGGCGAGACCCCCGACGGTCACCCCTTCTTCCCCAACATCCCCACCGAGGAGGTCTTCACCTCGCCCGATCGTATGCGTGCTGACGGAATCGTCTATTCCGCAATGCCGCTTATCCATCACGGTAACAAGGTCGACGATTTTTGGATCAAGTTCGAGAACGGTCGTGTGGTGGATTACGACGCCCGTGTGGGAAAGGCGACACTCGCAAGTATCATCGATACTGACGAGGGCGCTGCTCATCTGGGAGAGGTTGCGCTCATTTCCAAGAACACGCCGATTCGCGAAAGCGGCATCCTGTTCTATGACACGCTCTATGACGAGAATGCCAGCTGCCATCTTGCACTGGGAGTCGGCTTCCCCGAGTGCATTGAGGGTGGATATGATATGTCCAAAGAGGAGCTCATTGAGCATGGCGTCAACGTTTCGAGCACGCACGTCGACTTTATGATCGGTACGGACGACATCGATATTGTGGGCATTACGCCCGATGGACGCGAAGTTGTGATTTTCCAGAACGGCCAATGGAGTTGGGAATAGTCCCAGACCGTGGTACAATGCCACCCGCGGGCCGTTAGCTCAGCTGGCAGAGCAGGGGACTTTTAATCCCAAGGTCCAGGGTTCGAACCCCTGACGGCCCACCATAGTTTGCGCAGGTCAGAGATAGTGTTGTCTCTGACCT
>CABSBK010000008.1 GCA_902475865.1 uncultured Collinsella sp. | reverse complement strand
GCATACGCGATTGGTCAGTGACTGGAGTTCAGACGTGTGCTCTTCCGATCTGAGCGCAGGCCGCCGGCATCCTTGTCGAGCACCGTAAAGCGCACGGCATCCAGGTGCTCCAAGATGCTGATGGCACGTTTGCGCGACACGCCCAGGGCCTCGCGCAGCACACTCGTGGTGGCAGCGCCGCCGGCATCGGCGATGGCGGCGGCAACAAGCTCGCGCGCATGGGCCTCGGCGGCAGCGGACAGGGCAACGTCGCGCTCGACCTTCACGATCGAGCGGTTGAGCGAAAGCTCGCGCAGGGCACGCGTCATGGTGTCGCGATCGAGCTGCAGTTGCTCGCCCACCTCGGGCAACGTCGGTGCATCGAGGCCGGCTTCGTCCAGCAAGGCAACGATACGTTCGCAGGCTTCGCGAACCACGCGTGCCGCCGCGGCGGCCGAATGCGGATCGAATACCTCGGCGCCCTCGGCGGCGCACACACCACGCGAGCAGCCCACGGCAATCAGAGCCGCGGCAACGCCTTCATCAGCGGCAGACCACGCAGCATGGGCAACGGCGCCAGGCGTAAAGCCCGTCTCCTTGGGAGCCGCCGTGTGCATGGCTGACAGGGTCGCCGCCAGTGCATCCATCGCGGCGTCGAGCACCGTGGCGTCCGCCAAGTAGTCCGCATCACCCACGGCAAGCTTGCGAACGGAGCCCTGCGCCACCAACCCGCGCAGTGCGGCATCGACCTCGCCGACACCAAGATCCAAAGCGTCGGTAACATCAACCGCCGTAACCGGCAGCATCTGCAGCGCCAGCCAAGCGCCCACACCGCCCGCGGTATCGCCGGCCTCAAGCGCTGCAAGCAGCGTGCGCTCCCCCGCCGAAAGCTCGCGCGAGCGGCGGCAGCGCGAAAGCAGCACGCGCCCGCCGCCGATGAGCATAACGGGCGAATACGACAGCACCACGGCGTGGTCTCCGGCGCGCAGCGGCAGCGGCTCCTCCAGGCGCACCTGCACGGTACGGGTCTCGCCCACCGCCATGGGGGCCTCGCCCTCCAAAAGCATGATGCGACCGACAACCTCGGCCGTGCCGGCCATCACATGCACGCGCGCACCCGACTCGAGCACACGCGGCTTGGCTCCCTCACGGCCCAGGTAGGTGAACGTCATCATAAAGCGCATCGTCTGACCAAAGCGGCCCGCCACGCCGAGCATCTCACCGCGATCGAGCGAGGCGACGGCATCGCCCACCAAGTTGAGCGCCACACGCTGACCGGGCAACGCCCGCGGCGTATCGCCATGTACCTGAATCCCGCGCACGCGACAGACCGTACGCGACGGCAGCGCGACGAGCTCATCCCCCACCGCGACGGGCGCATCGTGCAACGTTCCCGTCACCACGGTACCGGCGCCCTTGATCGTAAAGCAGCGGTCGATAGGCAGACGCGGTGCGGCATCGGTGAGCTCGGCGCGGGCACGGCAGGCATCCCAGCAAGCGGCAACCTGCTCGTCGAGCGCAGCCAGCAGGTCATCGATTCCCGCGCCGGTCTTGGACGACACCGGCACCGTCGGCGCGCCCGCAAACACGGTATCCGAAAGAAAATCGTCCACGTCGAGCTCGGCCAGCTCAATCATTTCGCTATCGGCCAGGTCGCACATCGTCAGCGCGACCACCATATGCGTAACGCCCAGCAGCTCCAGCACATGCACGTGCTCGCGGGTCTGCGGCATCACGCCCTCGACGGCCGAAACCACCAGCACGGCCACGTCGATACCCGTGGCGCCCTGCACCATGGCGCGCAGGTAATGCGCGTGGCCCGGCACGTCGACCAGGCCGACGATCTTGCCACTCGGCAGTGCCAGCTCGCCAAAGCCCAGCTCCACCGTCATGCCGCGACGGCGCTCAACCTCCAGACGGTCGGGATTCTTGCCGGTCAGCGCCTCGATCAATGCCGACTTGCCGTGGTCAACGTGGCCCGCCGTGCCGACGATAACGGGACACTCCACCAGCGCCTGAACCTCACTCATCGAGCAATCGCCTTCTCAACGCACGCGACGAGCGTCGATGCCGCCGTCTCGATATCGCGGTCACCCACGAGTGTGCGCACGTCAAACAGGACGCGATCGTGCGAGGCGCGCGTGACGACCGGCGTGTCGAAATCTTGAACGAGCGAGCGCTTGAGTGCGTCAACGGAAAGACGCTCATCGACGAGGCGCACGGCAACGCACATGGTGGGCAGCTCCACGGTAGGCAGCGAGCCGCCACCAGGGGTCGACGATTCCTCGACGATCTCCACCTGAACGGCACACGGGCAGCCAGCCTTATCGAGCCCGGCGACCATACGATCGCGCAGCTTGCGGGCACGTCGCTCCAAATGGGCCTGCGGCAGCGTAAGCATGCTGAGCACCGGAATATCGCGATGGGCAACATCGGCGCCGTCCATGTAGATACGCAGCGTGGCCTCGAGCGCCGTCAGCGCGAGCTTGCCCGGGCGCAGGGCGCGCATAAGCGGATGTGACCCACAGGCCTGGACCAGATTGCGACGGCCCATGATAATGCCCGCTTGTGCGGCACCGAGCAGTTTATCGCCCGAGCACGACACCAGATCGAGCCCTGCCAAAACCGAAGCCGGCGTGGTTTCTTCGCCGCCGCGCACCAAGATGTCGTCGGGCAACAGCGCGCCCGACCCCTGGTCCTCGTAGAACAGCAGGCCATGCTTGTGGGCCAGAGCGGCAAGCTCCCGAGAGCTCACCTCCTCGTGAAAACCCTCGATGCGATAGTTGGAAGGATGGACCTTAAGGATCATCGCCGTATCGGGCGTGATGGCTTGCTCATAATCAGCCAAATGCGTGCGGTTGGTGGCGCCGACCTCGACGAGTTTGGCGCCCGAAGCCGCCATGACATCGGGGATGCGGAAGCTGCCGCCGATCTCGACAAGCTCGCCGCGGCTGACGATAACCTCCTTGCCTGCGGCATGGGTCGCCAGCACCAGCAGTACCGCGGCGGCGTTGTTGTTGACCACGAGCGCGTCCTCGGCACCGGTGAGCGAGCGGATCAGCTGCGCGGCGTGCTCCTTGCGCGACCCGCGCGAACAAGTGTCCACACTGTACTCGAGCGTGCTGTACCCGCGCGCAACCTCGGCCACGGCCTTGGCGACCGACTCCGCGAGCGGGGCGCGGCCCAAGTTGGTATGGATGACCACACCCGTGGCATTAACTGCTGGGCGCAGGCTCGGCAGCGCAGAGCGGTGCGCACGCCACTCGATGGCCGAGGCCAGGTCGCGCTTGGAACGCGGGGCGGCACCGGCACGAATCGCAGCGCGCTCCTCGTCGAGCTCGGCCGTCACGGCAGCATGGACCACCGCGTCGCAGGTCTCCCCCGCCGCCTTCACCACCGGCCACTCGGCAAGCAGCTCGTTGACGGAAGGGATGGCGCGAAGGCGGGCGCGTACCTCATCGGACATGTTCTGGCTATCGCTCATGTGCGGCCTTTCAAAAGAAACGTGGATCAGTCGAATGCATCAGCTGAGTCAATTACTCGCTATTATCCTCGCGCGCCGCGATCTTTTCCACGCGAACGGCGTTTTCCTGGGTGAGCGCGGCACCCGTCAACGGGTCCCAACGCAACGGTGTATGGTCGAGCGGGCCGACGCCCAAGGCTTGAGCGCCACCGGCATCGGCGCCAAACGAGCGCCCACCGGGGGCGGCCGAGGTGAAGATGCACGCCGGATGCAGATAGGGCGTCGTCTCCACGCGCACGCGGTCGCGGCCCATATCGCTCACAAGCTCGACGACCTCGCCATCGGCAATGCCCATGCGCGCAGCGGCATCGGCATTCATCTGCACGGCATCCAGATCCGATCCCGCCTCGGCGGCGCCAGCCGCCGCGAGTCTGCGCGAAGTGTGCGACTCAAAGGGACGGTTGCCGCTAATGAGACGAAACATCCCCGGGCCGGGCTCCACCATGGGCGCGATCCAGTTGGGCACACGACCCAGGCCGGCTCGTTCCCATACGTCGCTTGCCAGCGCAATTTTGCCGCCATCCAAGGGAATCGCCGGCTCGCCCGTACGCGACGGCAACGCAACACCCGTGTCGGCCCAGCCGCGCTCCTTGAGCTCGTCCAGATTGATCCCAAAAGGCGCCACCTGGGCAGCCGCCAGATCGTCAGACGTAAACTGGAAGTACTCGCCCACGCCACACGCCTGCGCCAGACCGGCAAAAATCTCCCGACCGGGACGCGTGCCGTCATGCTGCACGGGCAGCACGGCATTGCGGTAGAACACGCGCGCATCGTTGGCGCCCACGACCGTGCCCACACCGCGGTCGGACTCCAGATACGTCACGTCGGGCAGTACGAAGTCAGAAGCGCGCGCTGTCTCGGACCAGCGAATATCAACGGTCACGAGCAGATCAAGCTGTTCCAGAATCGATAGCCACGCCCCGGCGTTGCCATAGCCCGCACCGGGGTTACTGGCATAGACGATGAGCCCACGCAAATCGCCGGCAAGAATCGACTGACCGATGGTCGTGCACAGGCCGCGCACCGGATCGACCAGTGGATAGCGCTCGGACCCCAGCTTGGGCCCACGCGGCACCGGCGGCGTCGCAAAGCGCGTGGGATCGAGGTCGCCCAACACAAGCGGCGTGGGCGGATTGAGCGCGCCGCCCGCATGCCCGATGCAGCCCAGCAGCACATCGACCAAGCAGATAGCGCGCGCGGTCTGGGTGCTATTGGCATACGCGATACCGATGCCACCATGAAAGCCGGCGTCCACCACCGTAGAAGGCGCCGCGGCAGCTAGATCGCGCGCCGTGGCGGCGATCTCTGCGACCGGCACGTCGCACATCGACTCGGCCCACTCAGGCGTCCAAGCACGGGCCGCCTGCGCCAGCTCGTCAAAACCCGTGGTATAGCGGGCAACGAACTCGTGGTCGTAAAGGCCCTCGGCAATGAGCACATGCGCAATGCCCAGCAGCAAGGCCAGGTCGCAGCCCGGGCGCACGCGCAGCCAGCGGTCGGCAAGCGCCGCAGAGCCACTGCGCCGCGGGTCGACCACGATGATCTTCGCCCCACGCCGGCGCGCATCGTTGAGCGCATCAACGGCCCCCATCGTCGATGAATCGACAATGGAACGCCCCAGATACATGATGCAATCGGTGTGCGCCAGGTCGGAGGCGGGACTATAGCCCAGGCTGTGCTCCCAACCGGTAAGTCGGCTTACCTCGCAGGCACCGTCTGCACCGTATACGTTGGGCGAGCCCAGCGCATGCATAAAACGACACGCCCAGTAGCGGTCGAACGAGGGCACGCCGAGCGTCATGCCCAGCGCGCGCGGACCATGCCCGTCAACAATCCCCCCAAGGCGCGCAGCGATCTGCGCAAACGCCTCGTCCCAGGAAATCGCATCGAACCCCGAGCCATCCTGGCGGCGAAGCATGGGGTGCACGATGCGGTCGCGCTCGTCAAACGGCATTGCCAGGCGATGGCGTCCGCGGGCGCACAGGGCACGCGCCGCGCACGGATGCCCCGGCACCGGCAGCTCGGCCACCACGCGACCGTCCTCAACGCGTGCCGCAAAGGCGCAATCGGCATAGCATCCCCCGCATGTGGTCACCACGGCGCGACCGTCACGCTTCACAGCAGATGCCATCTCGATTACCCCTTTCATCAGCCAAACACAACAGGCCAAAAGCCCGGCAACGAGCCCCGGACCCAAAAAGCCTCCCGCACGGCAACGCCCCGCGGGAGGCCCAACGTCAAACAGACGGTACCTTACGCCTCGGACTTCTTAGCGTAGATAAACCAGTAGCCGAGCGCGACCAGAACCGCACCGCCCACGATGTTGCCCAGCGTGGCGGCGGACAGGTTAAACGCAATGCCCGCGGCGTTGAGCGCATCGGCGCCGGCGACGTCGGCACCATAGCCGCACGCGTGCATCACGGCACCCATGGGCAAAAAGTACATGTTGGCGACGCAGTGCTCAAAACCGCAGGCCACAAAGGCGGCGATGGGCAGCAAAATGCCCACAACCTTATCGACCACAGTCTTGCCGGCGGTACCGATCCACACGGCCAGGCACACAAAGATATTGCACAGGATGCCGCGCAAGAAGATCGTCACCCAGTCGATCGTCACCTGGCCGGCGGCGACGCTCACCATGGAATTGGCGACCGCCTCGCCGTTGAGCTTGTAAATGCCGGCCATGTACACCAAAAAGACGATGAACAGGGCACCGACAAAGTTACCGACCCATACGACGACCCAAGCCTTGAGCATCTGGACCAGGGTGATCTTTTTGCTCTTGAGTGCGCAGACCATAAGCGAATTGCCGGTAAACAGCTCGGCGCCGCACACCAGCACCAGCACCAGGCCCAGGCAAAAGCACAGGCCGCCCACGACGCGCTGGGCGCCCCAGCCCAGCGTGCTATCGCTCAAGAACACGGTAAAGAACAGGCCGCCGAAGGCAATGAACGCGCCGGCGAACATTGCCAGCAGAAAGGCCTTTGCGACCGGCAGGTTGGCCTTGGTCACGCCGGCGGTCTCGGTCTTGGCCTCGATCGCGGCAGGCGCCAGGCAATCGGGATCGGGATATTCTGCCTTGGAATCTGCCATGTCAATCACTTCTTTCCTAATCAGCGGGGACAAGCGCTCCTATTGCTCTTGCCCCAAGCGGACAAAGTGGGAAAAGTCGTTGGCGGCCACGGCGTCGTACACGGCGTCGACGGCGTCAAAGACTTCCGGGGACATGGGGTTGTAGAACTCCGTGTCGCCCGGCTGAATCCCTATGAAGACGATATCTTCGCACGATTGCTCGATTTCCTCGATCAGAATCGACAAAGGGAGCGAATGCGTGGTGAACATCGACTTGCGGGCCACGTCACGTTTGTCGAGCAAGCGGATGGCGCCGACGGGCAGTGCCATGTCGGCGGCATCGACCAAAACCAAACGCGGCGGACGCTCGCGCTTGACCTCGATGATGTCGTCCTCGGGCGTTTGCCCGCCGTCGATGGTGTACCAACCGGCGATGGGCGCGTCCTCCATCTTTTTGGAGAGCACGGGGCCGGCGGCATCGTCGGCACGCAGCACGCTTCCCGCCGTGAGCACGATACCCGCAAACGGGGCGCCGTTCACACGACCATCCACAACGCGACCCATTACTGCAACCTTCCCGTCAGATACACGCCCGACACATCGCGCACGCGCTCAACCAGATCGCGGAACTTCATCAGAAACGCGACCTGCTGGGCATGCAGGCCAAAGTCGTCGTCGAACACCGAGATGCCGGCCTTGGCCGACCCGCGAAAACCGCGCTCGTCGAGCAGCGTGTCGCAGGCCTCGAGCAGCGACGGCACCGATGCCTTGTCAAGCTGGCACTCGCCAAAGGAGTGGATGGCCTCGAACTTGGTCTTGGCCTCCCCCTCCGGCAACGCGTCGACGAGCGAATAGAACACATCAACCGGCACCGACAGGCGCGGCTCAAAGCAATCGAGCACGCCGGTGTGGTGGCCCACGGCGAGCGTGTAGTACAGCACGTCGCAGGCCTCCTGGGGAACGTCTTCCTCGGTCTCCACAAACTTACGCGTGAGCTCATAGAAGACCACCTGGTCGGGCGCATGGCCCAGGCAGGGGTCGGCGACGCCCTCGGCGGCCTCGTCGCTTGCGCGCGAGGCATCGCCAAAGGAGCCGCCGAGCATGCCGGGGCCCGCAAAGTAACCAGAGCGGTCCGTGAGCTCCATCTAGCGCACTCCGGCCAGCACCAGATCCTGCAGCGCCGAGTAGACCTCAACGCGACGAGGATCGTCCTGCTTGTCGATGAGCAGCGCCATGGCACCGCGGATATCGCCCTTGGGCGCGCCCTCGAGCGTGTCCATAAACTCGTTGGCCAGGTCGCGGCCGTAACGGTAGCCGCTCATGGCGCGAGCCTCGCGCTCGATGGCAACGCGCAGCTTGTACGGCACGCCGGGGTGCAGGATATCGGCCTGCTCGCCGGCGGCCTCCACCGTGGTCTCGGCATGGAGCTTTTGGTCCAGCAGACCGAGCGCCATGGCAAAGCCGTAGATGGTCTGCGCGGGGCTGGGCGGGCAGCCGGGGATGTAGACATCGACCGGCAAAATCTTGTCCGTGCCGCCCCAGACGCAGTAGTTGTCGTAGAAGATGCCACCGGTGCAGCCGCACGCGCCATAGGACACCACGATCTTGGGATCGGGCGCGGCCTCAAAGGCGCGCAGGGCCGGCATGCGCATGGCACGCGTCACGGCACCGGTGTACAGCAGCACATCGGCGTGACGGGGCGAGGGCACGACCTTGATGCCAAAGCGCTCGACGTCGAAGACGGGCGTGATGGAACCGAAGATCTCGATCTCGCAGCCGTTGCAGCCGCCGCAGTCAACACGGTAGACATACACCGAGCGCTTGATCTTCTTAAGAAGGGTCGCCTTGGCCTTCTCGATGCTCTCGTCGAGCTCGATCTTGGTCGGGCGGTACTGAAGCCGCTCGGGCAAAAGCGTGGGTTCGGCCATGGTTACTCCTCCTTCGTATCAAAATCCATGATGATGCCCTCGACCGGCGCAGGACCGGCGGGAATCTCGGGCGCATCGGGGTTGAGCTCGCGGTCGATATACTCCGGGTTCACGCCGTGGCCGCCCAGATACTCCATGCCGGGGCCCTGGGGCTCACCGGACGCAAGCGTCTCGTTGGCAGCCATGCCGTGCGCGTTGCCGGTCTTTACGGCCGAGGCGGCGCGCAGGGCGTCGAGCTCGCGCTTGCACTCCTGGCACATACCGACGGTACGGGCGGCCTGCTCGGCCTCCATGCCGCCGGCCTTTTGCAGCAGGCGCTTGGCGTAGTCGATCTCCTTATGCGGGGCAAACGGCTTGCCGCAGCGCGAGCAGTGCTCGAGCGTATAGACGCTCTTGCTGGTGAGGTCGTCTTTGCTCATGACAGCCAGCTCAAACTCCTCGGTGAGCTTGATGGCCTCCATGGGGCAGGCCTCCTCGCAGCGGCCGCAGAAGATGCAGCGACCGTAGTCGATCGACCAGGTGATGGTATCGTCCGCAAGGTCGGTGTCCATGCGAATGGCATCGGCCGGGCACGCCACGCCGCAGGCACCGCAGGCGATGCAGAGCTCGGCGTTGTGCTCGGGCTTGCCGCGCATGTCCTTGTTGGTGGGAAACGGCGCAAACGGGTACTTGACCGTCGCGTCGCCGGCCTTGGCGTTAACCTTCCAAAGCTTCAGCATATTAGAGCGCCTCCTCATCGAGCGGGGCGGCCATGGTGCCCTCGCCCGCAAGCGGCGACTTGTCGCGCCAGACGTTCTCGAACTGCTCCTTGTCGAGCACGTGGTCGCGCTTGGCGGCGACATCGGTCACCGTCACGCGGTCGGTGCAGGAGTAGCACGGGTCCAGCGAACCGACGATCAGCGCCGCGTCGCCCACGGTGTTGCCGCGGAACATGTAGCGCAGGACCGGCCAGTTGCTGTACGTGGCGGCCTTGGCGCGCCAGCGGTAGCACTTCTGGTTATTGCCGAGCATGGCCCAGTGCACGTCCTCGCCGCGCGGCGCCTCGGTGGCGCCGATGGCGTACTTGTGCGGGGTGTACTCCCAATCCGTGGTGAGGATGGGGCCCGACGGGCAGTTCTCGAGCATGGTCTCGATCATGTCGATCGAATCGTAGACCTCCTGGATGCGAACGGCGGTACGGCCGAAGGCATCGCAGGTGTCGGCCGTAGCGGCGTGCATCTTCTGAACATCCGGATCGGCGTAGCCGTCGAAGGGGTGGTCAAAACGCACGTCGCGGGCATAGCCCGAGCCACGCATGAGCGGGCCGACCGGCGAGAAGTCGCGTGCGATCTTGCGGTCCAAGATGCCGATACCGCTCGTACGCTCAATAAAGTTGGGCGTGGAGAGCAAGACGTCGACGAGTTCCTGAACCTCGGAGCGCAGCTGGTGAATGGTCGTGAGCGTGGAAAGCTTCTGCTCGGCCAAAATGTCGCGACGCACGCCGCCAATCACGTTGAGGCCGTAGGTCTTGCGGTGACCGGAGAGCTTCTCGGCCAGGTCCATGGACTTCTCGCGAACGCGGAAGAACTGCTGGAAGCCGGAGTCGAAGCCGGTGTAGTGCGACGCCAGGCCAATGTTGAGCAGATGCGAGTGCAGGCGCTCGACCTCGAGCATGATGGCGCGGATGTACTGGGCGCGCGGCGGGACATGGATGCCCTGGGCGCGCTCGACGGCCTCGGCATAGGCCACCGAGTGGGCGCAGCCGCAGATGCCGCAGATGCGGTCGGCGAGGAACGTCACGGCGTCATAGTTCAGGCGCGTCTCAGCGACCTTCTCCATGCCGCGGTGCACGTAGAACAGACGGTAGTCGGCGTCGACGATCGTCTCGCCCTCAACGAACAGGCGGAAGTGGCCGGGCTCGTCGGAGGTAATATGCAACGGGCCCATGGGGACGAGCGTCGTCTCCTTGCCCTTGGTATCGGCCAAGAACTCGTAGTTTTCCATGTCGCTCGCAGGAGCGGGACGGAAGCGGTAGTCCATGGAATCCTTGCGCAGCGGGTACAGGCCGCTGGGCCAGTCATCGGGCAGCACCAGGCGACGACGGTCGGGAAGGCCTTCGGGAATCAGGCCGAACATGTCGCGAAGCTCGCGCTCGCCCCACACGCAGGCGGGGACGAACGGCGTCACGGACGGGAACGTCATCTTGGCAGGATCGACCTCGGCGCGGACGGTCACCCAGCCGGGGTCCTCCCCCTCCATGGAGATGACGTAGTACACGGCATAGCGACCGCACAGGCTGCGCTCATCGTTGCCGATGATCACGGGAATCCAGCCGTAGCGCTCGTAGTACAGGTAGTGGACGGCCTCGGGCAGCTTGTCCTGCTTGACGGTAATCGTCAGCTGGTCCTCGCACTGCCACTCGACCTTCTCGATGCAGCCCGGAACGGCGCGGCGCAGGGCCTCGACATGGCTCTCGCAGCGACGGGCATACACCTTGTTCTCAGTTTCAATCATTCGTTACTCCACCTCGCTCTGAGCGGTCTCGGTACCGAACACAGCGCGGTACATCGGCGTCGCGTGAAGTTCCTCGGTGCTCTGCTCGAGCACGATGCCGGTCGCGGTCTCCACACCGTGCACGAGAGGCAGCGGGGTGGCGATGCCAAACCACAAGATCATGACAGCCAGGATGATTTCGGGGATAAGCATGAGCGCCGGGGCCTCATGCTTGCCCATGCCCTGGGGCGCATGGCCGAATACCGACTTGAGTGCGATGCGGGTGAGCGCGGAGATGGCCACGGTAAGACCGAGGGCGACCACGACGACCAGCCACATGGGACCGGCGGTAACACCGGCGACAAAAGTCAGGAACTCGGAGATAAACATGCCAAAGGGCGGGAAGGCACCAAGACCGAGCAGCGCCAGGACGGCGAGCGCGGCGGTTGCGGGGGCAACCTCGACGACGCCCTGGATCTTGGCCAGGCTACGCGTGCCAAAAGCGTGCTGGATGTTGCCGGACACGCAGAAGGCAAGCGTCTTGGTAAAGCCGTGGAACACGCAGTGCAGCAGGGCCGCGGCGATACCCAGCGGGCCACCGATACCCAGGCACAGGGCAATAACGCCCACGTTCTCCACAGACGAGTACGCAAAGCGGCGCTTGAGGTCGTCCTGGCGAAACATCGAAAGTGCCGCCACCAAAATGGACAGCGTTCCGACGATCAACAGCAAAAGTTGCGGATACTCGGCGCCCACGGCCTGGATGGTAAAGCCGTAGAAGCGCATGATCACAAGCATGGCGCACTTAAGCAGCACGCCCGAGAGCAGGGCCGAGACAGGGCTCGGGGCCTGGGAGTGGGCATCGGGCAGCCAAGTGTGCATGGGGAACAGGCCAGCCTTGGTGCCAAAGCCGATCACGATAAACGCAAAGGCGAGGCGCATGAGCGTCGGGTCGAACTGGTCGGCATACGGCAGCACGCACGACAGGAATGCGGCCTCGTGGGCGTTGGGAATCACGTCGGCGGCGTTGGCGTAGATCAGCAGCGTACCGAACAGGCCAAAGGCCACGCCGGCGGTGCAGACCATCGCATACTTCCAAGAAGCCTCGAGGGCCGTCTTGTTCTTGTAGATACCCACGAGGAACACAGTGGAAAGCGTGGTTGCCTCCACGGCGGCCCATGTGAGGATCATGTTGTTGGACAGGCACGCGAGCAGCATGGTGAACACAAACAGGCTAAACAGCGCAAAATACTGCTTGGCGCGCTCGGCGGGCATGGAGCCCTCCTCGATATCGGCCTTTACATAGGGCAGCGAGAACAGCCCCGTAAGAAAACCGATAAAGCCGATGAGCAGCACAAAGATGGCGCCCAGCGAATCGAGGTGGAACCACAGGCCAAAAGCGCTCGCGGTGTCGCCGCTCATAAGGACGTCACCGGCCGTCATAATCGACAGCACCAGGACGGCTGCGACGGAGACCAGGTTGAGACCGGCAAACACGTTATAGGACGTGTTCTTGGGCAAAAACGCCATGACCAGCGAGAACACCAAAGGAGTCGCGAGCAGGGCGAGAATTAACGTTTCCATGGACTACCCCCTCAGCTCGGACAGGTCGCGCGCATCGAGCGAG
>CABSBK010000007.1 GCA_902475865.1 uncultured Collinsella sp. | reverse complement strand
AGAAGGCGCTGACCTTCTGGTCGCGCCCTCGAAATTGAACGTCAGATTGGCGTGAATGCGGCTCGCGCCGCGTCGACCGGGCCGCCGTGCGGCAGAACGGCGGAACAACAATTACTCGACAGTAACGCTTTTCGCCAGGTTACGAGGTTGGTCAACGTCGCAACCGCGCAGGATGGCCACCTCGCGGGCGAGCAGCTGCAGCGGAACGCTCGCCGTGATGGGGCTGAACACGTCACGGACGGACGGCACGCGAATGATGCAGTCGGCAATCTTGTTGATTTCCTCGTCGCCCTCGGTAGCAACGACGATGACCTTGGCGCCGCGAGCCTTGCACTCCATGAGGTTCGACACCGTCTTATCGTACGTTGCGCTCTTGGTTGCCACCGCGATGACAGGGAAACCCGGATCGATCAGCGCGATGGGGCCGTGCTTCATCTCACCGGCGGCATATGCCTCGGCATGCAGGTAGCTGACCTCCTTGAGCTTAAGCGCGCCCTCATAAGAAATGGCGGCGCCCATGCCGCGACCCACGAACAGCGCGGACTGCGCGTCCTTGCACACAAGCGCGGCCTCGTGCACGGCCTCGGTCTGCGTATCCAGGATCCACTGGATCTGCTCGGCCGTATCGGAAAGCTCGCGGAACAGCATGCGCGTCTGCTTGGTGGTCAAGCGGTACTTGACCTGCGCCAGCAGCAAGGCCAAAAGCGTGAGGCTCACGACCTGACCGATGAAGCTCTTAGTCGAGGCGACTGCAATCTCCTTGTTGGCCTTGGTGTAGATGACGCCGTCGCTTTCGCGCGCCACCGGGCTGCCCACCACGTTGGTGATGCCAAAGACCTTGGCGCCCTTGATGCGCGCATCGCGAATGGCGGCAAGGGTGTCGGCCGTCTCGCCCGATTGGGACACGGCCACGACGAGCGTCGTCGGCGTGATGATGGGGTTGCGGTAGCGGAACTCGCTAGCCGCCTCAACCTCGGTAGGAATACGAGCCCAGCCCTCAATAAGGTTCTTGGCGATGAGTCCGGCGTGGTAGCTGGTGCCGCAGGCAATCACATATACGCGGTCGATATCGTTGAGTTCCTCGAGCGAAAGGCCCAGCTCGTCGATATCGAGCTCACCGGCAGGGGTCATGCGGCCCACCAGCGTGTCGCGCACCACGCGCGGCTGCTCGTGAATCTCCTTGAGCATAAAGTCGGGATAACCGCCCTTTTCGGCCATGTCCAGGTCCCAGTCGATATGGGTGATCTTGGGCTCAATCACATTGCCGGCCTCGTCGGTATACTCGACGCCTGCGGGCGTGAGCTTGGCAAACTGACCATCTTCGAGCACCACGACATCGCGGGTGGCATCGATAAGCGCGATCACATCGGAGGCAACGTAGGAGCCGGTCTCGCCCACGCCGACCACAATCGGGGAGTCCTTGCGGGCAACGGCGATCACGCCAGGTTCGTCGGCGCACACGGCGGCCAGGCCATAGGCGCCCACCACGTGGGTGCAGGCCTCGCGCACGGAAGCCATCAGGTCGCGCGTCTCGACATAGGCCTCTTCGATCAAGTGCGCGAAAACTTCGGTATCGGTCTCGCTCTTAAAGTGATGGCCGCGGCCCTCCAACTCTTCGCGCAGCTCGGCGAAGTTCTCGATGATGCCGTTGTGGACGATGGCGATGCGACCATCGCAGCTGGTGTGGGGATGGGCGTTGACAACGGAAGGCTTGCCGTGAGTGGCCCAGCGGGTATGGCCGATACCGCAGGTAGCGTCGCTGTCGATATTGGAAAGCTCGCTCTCCAGGCCCGCAACCTTACCCACGCGGCGGATGACGTCGAGGTGAGCCGCGGCGCCCTCGCCCACCTCGAGCGCGACGCCCGAGGAGTCATAACCGCGATATTCCATACGCTTAAGGCCCGTGACCAGAATGTTCTTTGCAATATCAGAGCCGGTGTAGCCGACAATTCCGCACATAGGATAAATCCCTTCGCTCGCGTGACTGCAAAACGCCCACGCACGACGGGCGCTGAGACGTATAACGTCCGAGTATTGTACTCACACAAACGCAAGCTGATATACCAGAAGTGGTATCTTAAACTGGATACCACTCGATGCACACACCCTACCACCACAACGGTGACAGGCACCTTTGCGATGGTTGGCACTCCCCTAGGGACGCAGGCGGCGTTCGAGCCGATTGCCCAGGGCCGTGAGTGCCATAACAATGACGTAGTAGATCACGGCCGCCACTAAAAACGGTTCAAAGGCTCGATAGGTGAGCGCCTGCACGCTCTGGGCGGCGCGCATCATATCCATCAGGCCGATGGTTGCCACCAGCGAGGAGCTCTTGAGGACCGTGATCACTTCGTTGACCAGAGCAGGGGCAATCGAGCGCATCGCCTGCGGAACGATGATCTTGCGCATCATGGGAACATAGCGAAGCCCGATGGCCCGAGCGGCATCGTACTGCCCCCGGTCAACGCCCTCGATACCACCGCGCACCGTCTCGGACACCGTCGCTGAGCCGTTGAGCCCCAGTGTAATGGCACAGGCGGCAAACATCGAAATTTTGAAGCCCGTGAGCTGCGGCGTCGCAAAGTACGCCAAAAAAAGTAACACGATGAGCGGCACGCCGCGAAAGATAGAGGTGTAGAAGTTGAGCACCGCACGCAATGGGCGACAGGGCAAAACCTTGAGCACGGCAATGAGAAAGCCCAGGACGAGTGCTATGGCCAGCGCGGCGGCCGTCACCTGACAGGTCACGACCAGGCCGCTCATAAACATCGGTATATATGGTTCTAGCAGTTCAAACTTCATCAGCATGCCCTTGGCGCGCGCCTCACCGGCTCGCTATTTTCCGGCAACCGTCGACGTACCGGAAGCGGAATAGTCGCCGTTCCACATGAAGTCGGCGCCCACATACTGCTTGATGCAGTCATCGATGGTGCCGTCCTCGAGCATCTCGCCGATGCACTCGTCAAGCGCCGCGACAAATCCGGCACCCTTCTTGGCCATCAGGCGGTACACGCCCACGTGGTCGCTCGTCTCGGAGCGATCGAGCAGGCCCAGCACCAGGCCCTCATTCGCATCGCGCATGGACTGGCCCTCGGCGCCGTCACACAGGTAGGCATCGATGCGCCCGGCGAGCACCTCTTGCAGGCACTGGTCGCCACCGTCGTACGTGTGAATATCAGCATCGGGCATGACCTTGGCGATGAACTTGTTCTGCACGGTACCGGTAGTGCAGGCGATAGACTTGCCGGCGAGGTCCTCAACGCGCTTGACGGGATCGCCGCCGAGCGTGAGAACGCCCACAAGCGGCTGATAGTAGCCGCGCGTGAAGTCATAGGTCTGCTCGCGCTCTTCGTTGGAGCTCATCGCCATGGTAAAGGCCTTGTCATCGCTCTGCACCGATGCAAGCGTGGCGGCAAAGTCCTGCGGCTCAAAGTCGTAAGAAAAGCCCAAGCGCGAGGCCATCTCGTCAGCGATAGCGATGTCCAGGCCGACAACCTTCTGCTTGCCGTCCGACTGCGTCTCCAGATAGCGATAGGGCGCAAAGGCATCGTCGCCCACAAAGGTGAGCTTGGCGCCCTTGATATCGTCGCCCGCAACCGCAGCAGAACCAGCGGCAGAGCCCTTGTCAGCGCCACTGCCAGCGCAACCGCTCGCCGCAACCATTGCAGCACCGGCGATCAAACCCAGGAAATCACGACGAGAAACAGCGCGAGTCATACCAAAGCCTTTCAATCTACGTTCAAAGCGGCTTCCATTGTAGACACTCCACCGTTTAACGCGCAGCCCAGCTGCGGCAAAACCACCACAAAAGGGACAGGCACCTTCGTGGCGGTTCGGGTGTCTGACAACAAGCTCCGCCGAAACGTCTCAATCTGTAACATCTGGGGCGCCGAAAGAGGGTTTGCTGTTACAGATCGAGATTTTCCGCCCGGCCCCGGCGATCTGTCTCAATCTGTAACAGGTAGGTCTTGTTTTGTCGTCCAGATGTTACAGATCGAGACAATTGAAGGGCCAGGCAACGCGACCACCGCAAAGGAGGCAGTGCGCTGCGCCACCCTTGCGGTGGCTTGGTCTGGGCTTCGGTGTTTGCCCAGATAAAACCTGCCAAAATAAACCTATCCCCAATTGGCAGGTTTTGACACCCTCGGGACGGGCGATGCTACAATCTGACTCGTACTTGAAACGCATCAAAGGGGCCGCTATGGCAAAGGTTAAAATCAGCGATGTCGCGCGCGAGGCAGGGGTTTCGCTGGGCACGGTATCCAACGCGCTCAACCATCCCGAAAAGCTGCGCCCCGAGACCCTCAAACTCATCAACGAGACCATCAATCGCCTTGGCTACCTACCCAACCAAAGCGCCCGTCAGCTCGCGGGCGGCACCACCAAGTCCTTTGGCCTGGTCCTCCCCCGTCTCGATCACGGCTTCTCGCTCCAAATTGCCAGCGGCGCCCATAACGAGGCCCGCAAGCACGGTTACGACCTGCTCATCGCCAACGCCGATAACGACGATATTCTCGAGGACCATTACCTGCGCTACTTTATGGGCACCCAGATGTCCGGCGTCATGGTTCAGCCCATGGCATCCCCCGACTGGCACCCCGCCATGGCCAAGATGCCCGTGCCGATCGTCCACCTGGACATCCATTGCTCCGAGCCCGGCTACTACGTAGCGGCCGACAACGAGGCGCAGGGTCGCATCATTGCCGAACTCGCCATCGCCCGCGGCGCGCACCATATTGTCGTCGTCGGCCGAGCAGCATTTATGCAACTCACCCTGCGCGTCCTCGGCATTCATAAGGCGCTCGCCCTACACCCCGATATCAAGATCGAAGTCATCGACGCCGGCGAATGGAATACCGCTGCCGACGGTTACGGCATCGGCGCCCAAATCGCCGCGCGCCCCGCCGACGAACGCCCCGATTTTGTCGTCGGTCTAACCGACGTGCTGGCCTCGGGCGTCGTTTCGGCACTGGTCGACAAGGGCATCTCTGTCCCCGGGCAAGTACGCGTAGCAGGCTGCGATGGCAACCCGCTCGCTTGGAGCGGATCGGTTCCGCTCACTACGGTAGCGCCCCCGGGCTACGAGATTGGCCGCAAGGGTGTCCAACTGCTGATGGAGCAAATCGAGAACAAGGCCCCGGCAAAGACCAAGCATATCCGCGTCGGCTCTGCAGCGCGCACCGTCACCGCAGTCACCGCCGCCGAGGATATCAACCGCCAAGAACTGGTACGTCCGTTCCTATTGGAGCGCGCCAGCACCCAGGCAAGCACCCAGACCGACGCCACGGCCATCAACCTCGGCGCGTATCTATAGCACGTCGGCCAATATGCCAAAACGCCACTTAAGCAAAAGAGGCCCGACTATTGCCGAACCTCTTTTGCTTAATCGCAAAGACGGCCAATTGCTCGTTTCAGCTCCGCAATTGTCTAGCGCACGGCCTTGACCGCCGCCGTCAGATCGAACAACGTATCGAGCACGGCCTCGCAGCCATCCACCACGTCCTGCGGCAGCGGCACGATATCGGGAACGGCAAAGACATGGCAACCGGCCGTAATGCCCGAGACGCAGCCGTTACGCGAATCCTCGACCACGGCACATTCCCCGGGAGCGAAGCCCGCGCGCTCGCAGGCAAGCAGGTACATCTCGGGGTCGGGCTTGCCGTGCACGACGTCCTCGCCACAGGTCACCGTTTCAAACTTGTCAAAGAGTCCGACCATCTTAAGGTTGCGCTCCGCTGTAACGTGGCGCGACGACGTCGCAAGGCCCACGTGATAGCCCGCAGCCAGCAGCTCGTCTAGGCACTCGGCAGCACCGGTCTTAAGCTCCAGTTCGGTCTTGACCATCTCGTCGCGAATCTCCTTGTGGCGACGATAGATCGCCTCAGCGGTTTCTCTGCTGCCGTAATGTGCCTCAAGGATGTCCATGACATCGGGCAGCGTGCGACCGATAAACTGATGAACCAGCGCATCATCAATCGCGAGCCCCAGCTCAGCGGCGCCTGCCTTCCAGGCCTTAATCCCCAAACGCTCGGTATCGACCAGCGTTCCGTCCATGTCAAAAATAACAGCCTTGATCCTATCGGTCCACTCACCGGATTGCATTACTGCCACTCTACCGCACTTTACAAACTTGTATATAACGTATATAGCATATTGCACTTTCGTTACATAGACAGAAGTCTTATGACAGGCAGCTCGGTAGGATTATAGTTTTCAACCGAGTACTCAATGGTAAGGATCGTTTCATGCTTTCAGACACTACTGCACCTGCAGAGGAGCTTCAGGACAAACTCGCGACGCTCGAGCAGTTGCTTTTGGCATACGGACGCGTCGCCATCGGCTTTTCCGGTGGCGTCGACAGCAGCTTTTTGGCCGCGGTCTGCGCCCGTATCATACCTGCCGACACGCTTCTCGTTCACCTCACCACGCCGCTCATCGGCACGCCCGAGCAGACCTCGTTTGAGCGGTCCGTTGACGGGCAAACCAATGAGGGACCGCATTTTAAGCTCCCCGTGCTCAATCTTTCGGTCGATCAGCTGCAGCTCCCCCAAGTAGCCTGCAACGACGCCAATCGCTGCTACCACTGCAAGCACGCCGGCTTTACCGCCATCGTCAACCACGCCAAGTCGCTCGGCTTTCCCACCGTCATCGATGGCAGCAATGCAAGCGATCGCGGTGACTACCGCCCCGGCATGCGCGCGGCAGAAGAGCTCGGCGTACGCTCCCCTCTCATGGAGGTCGGCTTTACCAAGAACGAAGAGCGCGAGCTGCTGCGTGCATGGGGTTATCCCGTTTGGAGCCTGCCGGCGGGAGCCTGTCTTGCCACGCGCGTCCCCACGGGCGAGGAGCTTACGCGCGAGAAGGTCGATTTGATCCGCGCCTGCGAGGATTACCTGCACGATCTTGGTCTGGCACAGGTTCGCGCGCGCTTGGTCGGCGGCTGCATGCATATCGAAGCCGCTCCCGCAGATGTCGCTAAGATTGCCGCACTCGGCGGCGGCGCCGTCGATGCCAAGGGCAAGACCCCGCTGCCCGCCGCCATCGAGTCTGCGCTGCGCGAGCTGGGCTGCGGCCATATCTCCCCCGAGGTCACCCCCTACATCCACGGCAACATGAATCAGTAACCTGCCAAAAAGGGACAGGTTTATTTTGGCAGGTTTTATCTGGGGAAATGCAGGCAGGGCCACGACGTCTATATGGCGTCGCGGCCCTTTTCCTTGGAGAAGTTAAGTATTTGTTCGGCGGGACGGCCTCTGCCGGCTCCTGCTAGACTGGTAGGCCCCCAACCGTCCATCCAGGAGCCTCCATGTCACGCAAGTCCGCCCACAAGCAAGTACTTTCCATCGGCACCGCCGTGGTGCTGGGGTTTGCGCTGTTCACAGGGTCGCTCGACGGAGCGCCCAAGCTGTTGTCGCCGCAAAGCGATGAGCAGGCAGCGGCTCTGGCCGAAAAACAAAGCGAGAGTCCCAGCCGTACCGACGACGAAGCGGACCTGGTTGCCCGGCTCGAATCGGGAACAGCGAGCTCCTCGGACTCCCAAAATAGTAAAGACTCTGGCGATGACTCCGATTCCGCCGCAACCGACACCGGTGACGACGGTTCCGCGGACAGCGCCGCCACCCCCATCGACGAGGTCGAAAACCCCGATCTCGACCGCGCCCGCGGCGTATATCTCAGCAGCATTCCCGACTACGCGGGTAACCCCTATGTTGCCCTGCGCGCCGACAGCACGCACCCGCTCGGCACACCGTCGTTTACGCTCGATGAATACGAGCGCGCTACAGAAGAGGGTTGCTTTAAGAAGTTCTCCAAACTCGACAGCTTGGGCCGCACTCGCAAAGCGCTCGCCTGCGTGGGCCCCGAATCGCTCGGCCAAGGCGAGCGCGGCGATATCTCGCGCATCCATCCCGCCGGATGGCGCCAGCAGCGCTACGACTTTATTCCGGGCCAGAGCCTCTACAACCGCTGCCACCTCATCGCCTGGTCGCTCTGCGGCGAAAACGCCAACCGCAAGAATCTCCTCACCGGCACGCGCTATCTCAACGAGACGGGCATGCTACCGTTTGAAGAGCAGATTCTCAACTATATTCGCGATACGGGCAACCATGTGCTCTATCGCGTCACGCCCATGTACAACGAAGAGGAACTTGTCTGCCGCGGCGTGCGCCTTGAGGCGCAATCGGTCGAGGACCACGGCAAGACCCTCTGCTTCCACGTATATTGCTACAACCTGCAGCCGCACGTGCAGATCGACTACGCCACCGGCCGCAATCAGGCCTCGGGAGACTAGGGCCGACCGCGCCGCCCGTAACCAAAAAATGATCCGTTTTCCTCCGTCCCCAAGGGATCAAATAAGGCCGCCCCGGTTACCCAGGGCGGCCTTTTCGTCAGCACCTACATTGCAGGCAAAGTCCCACGCTACTTGGCGCGGCCTTCCTCATAGCGCTCGACCAGCTTGGCCTGAACGTCATAAGGAACCTGCTCGTAGCCGGCGGGCTTCATGGTAAAGTCGCCCGTGCCGCGCGTGATAGAGCGCAGGCGCGTCGAGTAATCCGTCAGCTCGGCGAGAGGTGCCTGGGCGATGACCACGGTGTCGCCGCGCTCATCGGTCTCCATGCCCGTCACGCGACCGCGCGAGGCCGAGATGTCGCCCATCACGGCGCCGGCGTAGCTCTCGGGGATAGTCACCGTAATTTCCTCGATGGGCTCCAGCACCACCGGGTCGGCATCGGCGCATGCCTTGCGCAGGCCGATGCGGGCCGCCGCACGAAACGCCATCTCGTTGGAGTCGACGCTGTGA
This sequence comes from uncultured Collinsella sp., assembly GCA_902475865.1. Classification (GTDB taxonomy): domain Bacteria; phylum Actinomycetota; class Coriobacteriia; order Coriobacteriales; family Coriobacteriaceae; genus Collinsella. The sequence goes on along the minus strand of CABSBK010000007.1, from coordinate 4,560 downwards.
TACGAACCGTCGTACACAGCCACGCGAATGCCCGTGAGCGGGTAGCCGGCAATGATGCCGTCCTTCATGGTCTCCTGGACACCCTTGTCCACGGCGGGGATCAGCGAGCGCGGAATACGGCCACCTACGACCTCGTCCACAAACTCATAGCCATCGCTCGTGCCGTCGGGTCCAATGAGCGGCTCAACGCGCAGCCAGCAGTCGCCATACTGACCGGCACCGCCAGTCTGCTTCTTGTGGCGGCCCTGGGCACTCGCCGTGCGGCGGATGGTCTCGCGATACGGAATGCGGATCGGCACGCTTTTGGCCACGACCTTGGTACGATCCTCCAAACGGTTGAGCAGCACCGAAACCTGCGCCTCACCCACCGCCGAAATGATGGTCTGGCCGGTCTCCTCGTCACGATCGATGCTCATGGTCGGATCAGCCTTGCAGGCCTTCTCAATAAACGTGTAGAGCTTCTCTTCGTCGCCGCGATTCTCGGCCTCAATGGCAATGCGGTACTGCGAGTTGGGGAACTTAAACGCCGCCGCCTCGACCTTACCGGTAATGGAAAGCGTGTCACCCGTCTCTACCGCCAACTTGGGCGCCACGATAATGTCGCCGGCATAGGCGTGACCGACTTCGGTCATGTCGCGGCCGCACATCACATACAGGTGAGCCAGACGATCGCTCTTGCGGGTGCGCGCGTTGACCAGCTCAAGGCCCGGCTCAAGCGTGCCCGTCAGCACCTTGATAAAGCTGATGCGGCCCTGCTGCGGATCGGCCAGCGTCTTAAACACAAACGCCACCGGACGGTCATCATCGCTCGAAATCTTGAGCGAATCGCCATCGATAAGCGGCATCTCGCCGTAGTCGGTCGGCGCTGGGAAGTACGTCGCGATGTCATCCATCAGCGAGTTGACGCCCTGTTCCTTAATGCAATCGCCCGCAAAGACCGGCACAAAGATGCGCTCGGCGATCGCCTTCGACAGCAGGCCTTCAAGCTCCTCCTGCGTCAGCGTCTCCTCGCCTTCCAAGTACTTCATCATCAGCTCGTCGTCAGCCTCGGCCACCAGCTCGCACAGATGGTCATGGGCCTCCTCAGCCTGGGCACGATACTCCTCGGGAATCTCCGACTCAACGGCTTCGGTACCGTCGCAATGGCGCGCCTTCATGCGCACCAGGTCGATAATGCCGTCAAAGTCCTCGCCCTCGCCCCAGGGAAGGGTCACGGCGCCCAGGCGCGTGCCAAAGCGCTCCTGCAGCAGGTCCATGGTGGTCGTAAAGCTGGCCTCGGAGCGCGACAGACGGTTCACGAACACCGCACGCGCCAGACGCAGATCCTCCGCCGCATACCAAAGCTTGACGGTCGTAGGCTGCGGACCGGCCTCGGCGTCAACCACAAACAGAGCCGTCTCGCAGACGCTCATCGCAGCAAAGGCGTCGCCGATAAAATCGGGGTAGCACGGGGCGTCGAGCACGTTGATGCGGGCGCCCTTCCAGTCGATCGGCGCGATGGTCGTCGAGATGGAGAATGAACGCTTGACCTCTTCGGGGTCATAGTCGAGCGTGGGCTTGGTGCCGTCGTGGCCGCCCAGGCGGGCGGTCTTGCCGGAAAGGTGGAGCATGGCCTCGGCGAGTGAAGTCTTGCCCACCCCGCCTTGGCCTACGAGCACCACGTTCCTTACATTGCCGGTCTTGGGAGCACCCATGATGACCTCCTTGCAGGGCCGCGCGCAATGCGCGACGCCAACGGGGAGAGTTCGCGGTCGGTGCCGTCCCGGGAGCAGCATGGTCGGCAGCCGAGCCGACTCACCCTCCAAATGTCCTATGCCACCACCCTACCCTCACGGGCGGCTGTCCATGCATACCTTTCGGCGCACGTATGAATACGGGCGGCGAGAGGAAGGGGAACGCATGCGAGGCGATTATTGGACCCCGCCGATGCAAACAAAATGCCGCCGCAGGCCGTAAGACCTGCGGCGGCTTCGCCTCAATTAATAGTTGAGCAAATAGCTGAGCCTACCCCTCGATACGGCTCAAGAACTCACGGGTACGCCGCTCGCGCGGATGGTCGATGACCTGCTCGGCAGGACCCTCCTCGACAATACGACCGCCGTCCATAAAGACCACGCGGTCGGCAACATCGCGCGCAAACTGCATCGCGTGCGTCACGATCACCATCGTCATATTCTGCGCCGCCAGGTCCTTAATGACACGCAGCACCTCGGCCGTCAGCTCGGGGTCGAGCGCCGAGGTCGGCTCGTCAAAGAATAAGATTTCCGGATCGAGCGCCAGCGCGCGGGCAATACTCACGCGCTGTTGCTGACCGCCCGAAAGCTCACACGGCACCTTGTTCTCGTTGCCCGTCAGCCCCATTTGTGCAATCAGCTCGCGAGCGCGGGCTTCCGCCTGTTCGCGCGGACGCTTAAGCACGCGAATCGGCGCATCGGTGATGTTTTTCATCACGGTATAGTGCGGGAACAGATTGTAGTTCTGGAACACCAGACCAAAACGCGAACGCGCTTGCTTGGGAACATCTCCCTTCGCATATATCGCACCCGATCCCGCATCCGTCGCAACCGCAAGGTCACCAAACGAAAGCGAGCCGCCGTCGAGCGTCTCGAGCAGCGTGGCACAGCGCAGCAGCGTGGACTTACCGCCACCCGAAGGTCCGATAATCGCCACAACCTCGCCGCGCTTGACCTCGAGTGAAATATCCTTGAGCACCTCATTGCCGCCAAACGCCTTGCGCGCGCTTTCGATTTTCATCACCGAATTAGTCATGATAATAGTCCAGCTTCTTTTCGGCGGCACCCAGCAGCATCTCGACCACAAAGTTAAAGACCCAGTAGATCAGTGCCGCAATTGCAAACGGCACCATGCTCACTTGCGAGGCAACCAGCGCCTTGGCGGTCGAGAACATCTCGCCCACGCCAATGGCAAACGCCAGCGACGTGTCCTTGACCAGCGTAATGATCTCGTTGCCCATCGCCGGCAGAATACGCTTGGCGACCTGCGGCATCACGATATACAGAAACGTCTGCATGCGCGAATAGCCCAGCACCTCGGCTGCCTCGTATTGACCACGCGGAATGGACTGCAAGCCCGAGCGATAGATTTCGGCAAAGTAGCCGGCGTAGTTGATGATGAACGCCACGACGCATGCCGTCCATTTGGAATCGGGCGTGAGCGAGATGCCGAACACGTAGTACGGGGCAAAGTAGATGGCGAACATCTGTAGCATGAGCGGCGTGCCACGCATCACCGAAATATAGATACGCGCGATCCAGCGAAGCGGCGCAATTTTGCTCATGCGCATGAACGCCACGGGGATTCCCAGCGGAATCGACCCGAGCAGCGTCAGCACAAACAGCTGCAAGCTGACCAAGAATCCCTGGCCAAGCATCTGCATCATGACCTGAATAGACAACCCAAGCTCTCTTTCGCGACAACAGAACAGCGAACCCAATACTAAAGCGGGTTTTCCAGGTGCCCGAGTTTGCCGTGAAAGAGGAGCGCCGCGTACTAAATGTACGCAAGCGACGGTTTGAACGGCAAAATCGGGTGCCTGGGAAAGCCGCTATTTCAAAACCCAGTTGTCGAAGGATAGACCGTAGCTTGAATACTTGTCGCACAGGTCCTTGACCGTGCCGTCCTCGTAGAGTGCCTTGAGCGACTCGGTCACGGCGTCGGCCGACTTGGTGTCGCCCTTCTTAAAGCCGACGGCATAGTGCTCGCTGGACAGCGGCTTATCAAGCTGCGTATAGGCATCGGGCTTGGCGGCAAGCTGATACTGAGCAATCGAAAGGTCGCACGCCACGGCATCGACCGCGCCACTCTCGAGCTGCATAAAGGCCGTGTTGTACTCGCCGATGGTGTCGAGCGTGGCAAACGTCGCCGCCAAATCCTTCTGATCGCCCTCGAGCACGTCCTGAGCGGCGGAATCGGTCTGGGTGATCACCGTCTTGCCGGCAAGATCATCCCAGCTCTTGATGCCCGCATCCTTCTTGACCACGAGCACCTGCTCGTTGAGCATGTACGGCTCGGAGAACGTGTAGTCGTCCTCGCGACCCTCCATGGTAAAGCCGTTCCAGATGCAGTTGATGGCGCCGGAGTTGAGCAGCGTGTCCTTGGCATCCCAATCGATGGCCTCGTAATCGACATCCCAGCCCTGCTTATCGGCAACGGCCTTGGCAAGGTCGAGGTCAAAGCCCGTGTACTCGCCATCATCGCCCACAAAGCCGTACGGAGGATAGGACTTGTCAAAGCCCACCACGAGTTTCTTGGACTCGGCGGCGCCCTTCACATCCTTTGCCGCGGTAGATCCGGCAGCAGAGCCCTTATCGGCACCGCCGCCGCAACCGACAAGACCAAGGCCAAGCACCGTGGCGAGCGAGCCGGCTAGACCAACAAACTGACGACGAGACATATCGGTATTCATGGTATTCCCCCTTGATGGCACTTTAGTTAGATAAAGTGAGTCATGTAACGTTCAGCATCATACACTTTACCTTGATAGAGTACAAGGGAGGGTTTGCCCGCCGGGCGCCGGGGCAGGGGTTAAGTTTGCTGCTC
>CABSBK010000006.1 GCA_902475865.1 uncultured Collinsella sp. | reverse complement strand
GCAGCATGAAGAAGGAGACCTCGAGCCCGGTGTGGACGATGGCCTCGTTCATCCCAGTGTACGGCGGCGACATTAATGCCGCCCGCACCATGGTCGACGCTCTGTCCGATGTTTCGAGCGGCGCGCTGGTCCCCATGGCCGATAATCTCGCTCAGGCAACGCCCGGCAAGCTGTTCCAGGACGGGACAATCAACGTGTCCGCGCTGCAGGCGGTTGCCGATTCGCTCTCCGATAGCTCGAAGGCGTTCAAGAGTGCCAACAAAAAGGTGCAGAGTATTGGCGATACGCATATCGCCCAGGTGACCGAGCTGGTCGATAAGGCAAAGGACGGCTTTGCCACCCTGAACGGTGCGGTCGACGCGGCGGAGAAAGTCGCCCCCGTTCTGCCCCAGATGCTCGGCGTCAACGGCCAGACGCGCAACTATCTTGTGTATGCCATGAACAACGTCGAGATTCGTGCTTGCGGCGGTTTTGGTGGTTCGCAAGGTTTGATTTCAGTCACCGATGGCCAGATGTCGATCGGTGACTTTGTTCCATGTATTGCGCTCAGCAAAGACGAGGCGGTTGAGAGCGTCGACGAAGAGGACGAGGCACTGTTTGGTGACCACAGCAACCTGTACAACTCTGGCAACGCGTATTCGCCCGATTGGCCCCGCAACTCGCAGCGTGTTGCCGCGCTGTGGAAGTCCCAGTATGGGCAGGACGTTGATGGCGTCGTTGGCATCGATCCGGTGTTCTTGCAGTACCTGCTGGGCCTTGTCGGTAATGTCTCGCTGCCCGATGGTACGGTCGTCGACGGTACCAACGCGGCGAAGGTTCTCATGCACGATGTGTATTGGAACTATCCGGTCGAAGAATCGGACGGCATCTTTGCATCTGTTGCCAGCGCCGCCTTCGACAAGATTCTCGGTGGCATCGGTGACGTCGACGTTACGAAGCTTGTCGGTGCATTCGAGCGCGGTGCCGAAGAGGGCCGTCTGATTGCTTGGATGAGAAACGATGATGAGCAGAATGCCATCAAGGAGACAGGCATTGACGCTTCGCTGCCCGATCCGGATGATCCGAGTGCCGATCCCGTTGCCGGCGTTTACTTTAACAACCTGAGCTTCTCCAAGCTCGACTGGTATCTGAACGCCGACACGCAGATTGGCCAGGGCGTGAAGAACGGCGACGGCACGTGCTCCTATCGCATCACCGTTACCCTGACGAACATCATGACGCAGGAGGAGGCTGGCAAGCTGCCCGACTACGTTGCGGCGAGCGCACCCGGTGCCGCGCGTGACGACGAACGCCTGAATGTCTCAGTGTTTGCCCCGACGGGCGGCAACATCAGTGACCTTACGGTTGAGGGCACTCAGTTTGGTCTTGGCGCCGCTACGTGGCATGGAATCCCCTTCTATTCGGGCACCGTTGACCTGCATGCTGGCGAGACGACGACGATCACGTATACGCTGACCACGTCGGCCGAGGCGGGGGATAAGCCGCTTACGCTGCGTCAGACTCCTACATGCCAGGCGGCTCGCGACAGCGCATCGGCGTAGGGTTTTTCTGGTAGCGCAGATAATCGAGTACCATTTTGGGGCGGACAGGCAATCTGTTCGCTCCTATTTTGTAAGGAGAGCGCATGAAGTACTTTGGCACCGATGGCTTTCGCGGTGAGGCCAACGTTGGGCTGACGGTAGAGCACGCTTATAAGATCGGCCGCTTTGTGGGCTGGTATTACGGCGCCAACCGCGGGACCAAGGCACGCGTGATCGTGGGCAAGGACACGCGTCGCTCGAGCTATATGTTCGAGGCGGCGCTGGTGAGCGGCTTGGTCGCGAGCGGCGCGGACGCCTACATGCTGCACGTCATCCCCACGCCGGGCGTGGCGCATCAGACCGTCGAGGGCTGCTTCGATTGCGGCATCATGATCAGCGCGAGCCACAACCCGTTTTGCGATAACGGCATTAAGCTCGTCAACAGCGACGGCTTTAAGATGGACGAGGACGTGCTGGAGCTCATCGAGGACTACATCGATGGCAAGAGCGAGGTGCCGCTGGCCACGGGCAACCATATCGGTGCCACGGTGGACTACATGCAGGGCCGCAACCGTTACATCGCCTCGCTCATCGCAAGCGCAAATTTTTCGCTGCAGGGCGTCAAGATTGGTCTCGACTGCGCCAACGGCTCGGCTTCCTCGGTGGCCAAGCCGGTGTTCGACGCGCTGGGCGCCGACGTGCGCGTGATCAACGCCGCGCCCGACGGTTTTAACATCAACGTCGACTGCGGCTCCACGCATATGGAGCGCCTGCAGCGCCACGTGGTGGAGCAGGGCCTGGACGTGGGCTTTGCCTACGACGGCGATGCCGACCGCTGCCTGGCCGTGGACGAGCGCGGTCGCGTGGTCGACGGCGACCAGATCCTGTACGTGTGCGGCGTGTATCTAAACAAGCACGGGCGCCTCTCGGGCGGTACCGTGGTGCCGACGATCGCCAGCAACTTTGGCCTGGTCAAGTCGCTGGAGCTTGCCGGTCTGAGTGCCGTGACCAGCGGCGTGGGCGACCGTCATGTGTATGCCAAGATGCGCGAGGGCGGCTACAGCCTGGGCGGCGAGCAGACGGGTCATACGATCTTTGGCGATATCGAGCGCACGGGCGACGGCATTATGACCTCGCTGCGTGTGATGGAAGTGATTCGTGCCGAGCGCGAGACGCTCTCGCAGCTCACGGCTCCGTGCAAACTGCTGCCGCAGGCGCAGGTTGCCGTGCGCGTGGCGGATAAAGACGCCGCGCTGGGCAACATGGGTGTGCAGGCCGCCATCGCCGAGGCCGAGGCATCGCTGGCGGGCGAGGGCCGCGTACTGGTGCGCAAGAGCGGAACCGAGTCGGTGATTCGCGTTTTGGCCGAAGCCCCCGACCAAGCCGCCGCCGACACCGCCATGAAGCGCATCGCCAACGCACTCGAAGCTCTGTAGTTACGCGGTTTTACCAAACCGCGTAACTAGTCGACGCTGCAAACGGCTCCAAGTGCCGGGTCTCTGGCTTAGGGGGAAAAGGGGGCGCCGCGGATAGATCCTGCGGCGCCCCTTTGCGTTGGCGTGTTGCCTAGGCTTTACAGCTCGTACAGCGTGGTGAACTTGTCCTGCAGGTAGCTGCAGTAGTAGCGGGCATCGAACGCCATGCCGCAGGCGCCCTTGATGAGCTCCGGCGCGTCCTTGGCGCGGCCCCACTGCCAAATGTGCTCGCCGAGCCAGGCGCGGACGGGTCCCAAATCGCCGCTCGCGCAGGCGCCGGTGAGGTCGACGCCGTCGCGGCACATGGCCGGCACAAACATGGCATCGTAGGCGCTGCCCAGCGCATACGTGGGGAAGTAGCCAAACGAGCCGCCGCTCCAGTGCGTATCCTGCAGGCAGCCGCGCGTGTCGTCGGGAACGGGAATGCCCAGGTACTCGTCCATAAAGCGATTCCAAAGCGCGGGGATGTCCTTGGCTGTGGCCTCGCCGGCAAACAGCATGCGCTCAATCTGGTAGCGCACCATAATATGCAGCGGGTAGGTGAGCTCGTCGGCCTCGGTACGGATTAGCGACGGCTGCGCGATGTTCACGGCGCGGTAGAGCGTGTCTTCGTCCACGCTGCCGTAAACCTCGGGCGCGTGACGGCGCAGTACCTCGAGCAGCGGTCCCATAAAGGCGCGACTGCGACAAACGGTGTTCTCGAAAAAGCGGCTCTGGCTCTCGTGGATGCCCATGGAGGTGCCGCCCTCAAGACAGGTACGCGCATAGGCGGGATTGACGCCCAGCTCGTACATGGTGTGCCCCGCCTCGTGGATGATGCTGTAGACGTTGGAGATACAGTCGTCCTCATAGATGTGCGTCGCGATGCGCGCGTCGCCCACCGAGAAGCCCTCGCTAAACGGATGCTCGGTAAAGGCAAGCGTGGTGTCGTCCAGGTCCAGGCCGACGAGCTTCATAAGGTCGAAGCTCATGGCGCGCTGGGCGGCTTCGGGCACGCGGGCATGCAGAAAGTCGGCAGCGGGCTGCTGGCCGCGCTCGCCGATGGCGTGCACGAGTGGCACGACCGTGGCCTTGACTTCGTCGCAAAACGCGTCGAAGCTCTTGGCAGAAAGGCCGCGCTCGTACTGGTCGAGCCAAACATCGTATGGGTCGCGCTTGGGGTCCATGAGCTCGGCCTGATGCTTGAGCTGGCAGACGATCTTGTCCACATAGGGTTCAAAGCTCGCCCAGTCGTTGGCTGCTTTGGCTTTGTGCCACACGGCATCGGCCTCGCAGGTGAGCCTGGTCCAGGCTTCGGCTTCTTCGGTGGGAATGGCGCTTGCCTCGCGCTGGTCGCGGCCGAGCACGCGAATCTCGTCGAGCAGCTGCGGGTCGTCGATTTTTCCGTCGGCGACCGTCTCACGCGCGAGAGAGCGCACGAGCTCAATGGACTTTTTGCTGGTCAGGAGCTTGTGATGCTCGCCGGCAAGGGTGCCCATAGCATCGGCGCGGGCCGCGGCGCCGTTGGCGGGGGCAATCGTCGCGCCATCGAACTCGGCAATTTTGAGCAGGTACTCGCGGGTCCACAGTTTGCCTTCGAGCTTGCGGAATTTTTTGACGGCCTTATCGGCCTTCATGCCGTTGGGCGTCTTGCCCGCTGCGGCCTTGGCCTTCTTATCGTGCTTATTTCCCATACCATATCCTTGATCTCGTGAGCCGAGCGCCTCGGGTGGGCGCGCGACCAGTTTGCACAGCTACCTGCCTTGTACCCAGCGCGAACAAAACGGAACGCGGCGATATGCTCGCAGAATGTGTTATCCTATAGCCCAATGCGTTGACGGAGAGGGTTTTGCCCGCCGCGTCGCCGGCAAGAGAGGGAAGGTCATGGGCTGCAAGCCTTCCTGCGGTGGCAAGGGCCAAGCGTTCACTCCCGAGCAGCGACCTCAACGGGCACGCGGCCAGCGGCGGCGAAGCCCCAGTAGGGAAGCCGTGAGCCTCGCGACAAGGGGCAAAGAGTGGGCGCGGCGGGCCAGACATCCGCCGGGTCAAACAAGGTGGTACCGCGGAATTCAACCGTCCTTGGGCAATACACATGCCCGAGGACGGTTTTTTGTTACCGAACCGGGCCGCGTTTTCGCAACGTCAGACGGCGGCAGCCGCCTCGGCAAGCGGGGAGCGCGAGAGACGAAAGGGAAGACATGAGTCTGATTGATGATCTGGTCAAACTCGAGGAAGAGGCCAAGGAGCTCGTCGCAGGCGCCGATGACGCCGCAAAGCTCGAGGCCGCGCGCGTTGAGCTGCTCGGCCGCAAGGGCCGCATCACTGGCCTGATGCGTATGATGGGCAAGCTCGCCCCCGAGGATCGTCCCATGATGGGCAAGCGTGCCAACGAGATGCGCCAACTGATCGAGGGCATGCTCGACGAGCGCACCACCGAGATGAAGGCCGCCGCCCTCAAGCACGCTCTCGAGCACGAGGCCGTCGACATTACCCTGCCGGGTATCCGTCCGCAGATCGGTCACCAGCACCTGATCAAGCAGATCATCGAGGAGGCCGAGGACATCTTCTGCGGCATCGGCTACACCGTCGAGTCCGGTCCCATGGTCGATACTTCCTACTACAACTTCACTGCGCTCAACGCCCCCATGGATCACCCGAGCCGCTCGGCCCGCGATACCTTCTACGTGGTCGACAACAACCCTGGCAGCGTCGCACACCCCGAGGCTCACGCCCATGGCGAGTCCGACGTACTGCTGCGCACCCAGACTTCGGGCGTGCAGATCCACACTATGGAGTCGCAGAAGCCGCCCATCTACATGATCTGCCCGGGCACCGTCTACCGTCCCGACACGGCCGACGCCTGCCACCTGCCGCAGTTCAACCAGATCGAGGGCCTGGTCGTCGACGAGGGCATCACCTTTGGCGATCTTAAGGGCACGCTCGACTACTTTGTTAAGTGCATGTTTGGCGAGGACCGCAAGACGCGCTACCGCCCGCACTTCTTCCCCTTCACCGAGCCTTCCTGCGAGGTGGACGTGAGCTGCCACGTGTGCGGCGGCAAGGGCTGCAACTTCTGCAAGCACAGCGGCTGGATCGAGATCTTGGGCTGCGGCATGGTCGACCCCAACGTCCTTATCAACTGCGGCATCGACCCCGAGAAGTACACCGGCTTCGCCTTTGGTATTGGCGCCGAGCGCGTCGCGGCCCTGCGCTACGACCTGCCCGACCTGCGCACGTTGATGACGGGCGACATGAGGTTCTTGAACCAGTTCTAGAACGCTTTCTTCTTAGTTGCAGTTTCCGGCTCAAAGCCGCATTTATGAAAGGAGACCAGTTATATGCGCGTTTCTTACGACTGGCTCAAGACCATGATCGATATTCCGGAGGATCCCAAGACCCTTTCGGACGAATATATCCGTACCGGCACCGAGGTCGAGGCGATCGACACCGTGGGCGAGTCCTTCGACCACGTGGTGACCGCCAAGGTGCTCACCAAGACCCCGCACCCCGATAGCGACCATATGTATGTGTGCTCGGTCGACGTGGGCGACAAGAACCTCGACGCCGACGGCAACCCCGCTCCGCTGCAGATCGTCTGCGGCGCGCAGAACTTCGAGGCCGGCGACCACATCGTCACGGCCATGATTGGCGCTGTCCTGCCCGGCGACGTCAAGATCAAGAAGAGCAAGCTTCGCGGCGTCGTGTCCATGGGCATGAACTGCTCCGCGCGCGAGCTCGGCCTGGGCGGCGACCACTCCGGCATCATGATCCTGCCCGAGGACACGCCCTGCGGCATGCCGTTTGCCGAGTACGTGGGCTCGAGCGACACCGTGCTCGACTGCGAGATCACGCCCAACCGTCCCGACTGCCTGTCCATGATCGGCATGGCCCGCGAGACCGGCGCCATCTTCGACCGCGATTTCCACGTTGAGCTGCCCGCCATCAAGGTCGAGACCGGCCGCGCGACCGACGACGAGCTTTCCGTCGAGATTGCCGACGAGGGTCTGTGCGACCGCTATGTTGCCCGCATCGTGCGCAACGTGAAGGTCGGCCCCTCGCCCGACTGGATGGTCAAGCGCCTCAACGCCCTGGGCGTGCGCCCGCACAACAACATCGTCGACATCACCAACTACGTGATGATGCTCACCGGTCAGCCGCTGCACGCCTTTGACCTGGACACCTTTGCCGAGCGCGATGGCCACCGTCGCGTGGTGGTTCGCGCCGCCCAGCAGGATGAGAAGTTCACGACCCTCGACGGCGAGGAGCGCACGCTCGACGCCGGCATGGGCCTTATCACCGATGGTGAGCGCCCCGTGGCGTTGGCCGGCGTTATGGGCGGCATGGATTCCGAGATCGAGGACGACACCGTCGACGTGATGGTCGAGAGCGCCTGCTTCAACGCCGGTCGCACCTCTCACACCAGCCGCGACCTGTCGCTGATCTCGGACGCCTCCATTCGCTTTGAGCGCCAGGTCGACGAGACCGGCTGTGTGGATGTCGCCAACGTTACCTGCGCGCTCATCGAGGAGATCGCCGGCGGCGAGGTCGCTCCCGGCTACGTCGACGTTTTCCCCGCGCCCAAAACCATCGACAGCATTAAGCTGCGCCTGGCCCGCGTGCATGCCATCTGCGGCGCCGACATCGAGCCCGACTTTATCGAGCGTTCGCTCACTCGCCTGGGCTGCACCGTCGAGCGCGACGGCGAGGACTTTATGGTCACTCCGCCGAGCTTCCGCCCCGACCTGCCGCGCGAGATCGATCTGATCGAGGAGGTCCTGCGCCTGTGGGGCATGGGCCGTGTGACGGCGACCATCCCGGCTGCCAAGAACCACATCGGCGGCCTGACCCGCGAGCAGAAGCTCACCCGCAAGGTCGGCGAGATCCTGCGCGCCTGTGGCCTCAACGAGACCACGACTTTTGGCTTTGCCGCCCCGGGCGACCTGGAGAAGATCGGTATGTCCACCGAGGGCCGCGGTTGCCCCGTGGTGCTCATGAACCCGCTGGTGGCCGAGCAGACCGAGATGCGCCGCTCGCTGCTGCCGGGCCTGCTGCAATCCGTGGCCTATAACGAGGCCCACGGCACGCCCAACGTGCATCTGTACGAGGTCGGCAGCCTGTTCCACGGTCGCGAGAACGCCAGCCTGCCCAAGGAGACCAAGTCCGTGGCGGGTGTGCTCTCGGGCCAGTGGAGCGAGCAGTCTTGGAGCATGAAGTACCGCAAGCTGCGCTTCTTCTTTGGTAAGGGCATTGTCGAGGAACTGCTCGCCCAGCTGCGCATCGAGAAGGTTCGCTTCCGTCCCGTCGAGGGCGAGGGCTACGCTTTCTTGCAGCCGGGTCGTGCGGCCGAGGTTCTGTCCGGCGGCACCGTGCTGGGCTGGGTCGGCGAGATTCACCCCAAGGCGCGCGAGGCGATGGGCATCGATGAGGTCGTCGTTGCCTTTGAGCTCGATCTGGACAAGCTGATCAAGGGTGCCCGCAACCAGGAGAACTACCGCGAGTTCTCGCAGTACCCGGCTGTTGAGCACGACCTTGCTATCGTGGTCGATAACTCCGTGACCTGCGAGGATCTTGAGCGCCGTATTACCAGCGCCGGCGGCAAGCTGCTCGAGGGCGTGCGCCTGTTCGACGTCTACCGTGATCCGGTCCGCGTGGGTGTGGGCAAGAAGTCCATGGCCTTTGCGCTTACGTATCGCTCCGACGACCACACGCTCACCAGCGAAGAGGTCGAGAAAGCGCACCAGAAGATCGTCACCAAGGTGTGCAAGGGCGTAAACGGCGAGGTCCGCGGCTAGGGCTTGCTCTGGGGGCGTAGGGCCTGATGGCGGTTGCTGTGGGCTCTGCGTGACCGCGGTGTTCGGAATAAGGCACCGTTGAGCCTGCATATATGACACGCGCATTACATAACGGCGTGCTGCTTTGTCGGCAGCGCGCCGTTTTGCTATGATAGCCCGCGGCGTGTTACGAATCTGACAATGCGTAACACTGACAAGGTGATTTAAGCGGCGTTGCAATTCTGTGCGCCGACAACCGGGAGGCGTACATGCACATTCCAGATAATTATCTGTCTCCGCAGACCGATGCTGTCATGGCGGTGGCAATGGTGCCCGTTTGGGTCCACTGCATCAAGAAGGTGCGCGCCACGCTCGATCGCGAGCACATGGCTTTCCTGGGCATCTGCGCCGCTTTTTCCTTCTTGCTCATGATGTTTAACGTTCCGCTGCCCGGCGGCACCACAGGCCACGCCGTCGGCGGCGCACTCATCGCGCTGCTGCTTGGCCCCGAGGCCGCGGCTATCGCTGTCTCGGTCGCGCTGGCGCTGCAGGCGCTGCTATTTGGCGACGGCGGCGTTCTGTCGTTTGGCGCCAACTGCTTTAACATGGCCTTTGTGCTGCCGTTTGTCGCTGCTATCGTGTTTCGTGCGCTCAACAGCCGTCTGCACGATAAGAGCTGGGGCGCTTCGGTTTCGGCCATCGTAAGCGGCTGGGTCGGCCTGTGCCTGGCGGCCCTGTGCGCGGCGATCGAGTTTGGCATTCAGCCGATGCTCTTCACCAACGCCTCGGGTGCTCCGCTTTACTGCCCCTTCCCGCTGTCCGTGGCTATTCCGGCCATGTTGATCCCGCATATGCTGGTTGCCGGCGTGATTGAGGGCGTGGCGACGGCCGCTATCTACGGTTTCATTAAGAAGACGGCGCCGAGCGTTATCGTCGGTCCCGAGGCTTCCGACGGCATGCTGAACGCCGAGGGCGCAACCGCCAAGAAGACTTCCCTGGTTCCCACGCTTATTCTGGTCGCCGTGCTTGTCGTGGCCACGCCGCTGGGCCTGCTGGCCACGGGTGACGCTTGGGGTGAGTGGGACCCCGAGGGCGCCGCGACCGCCGTTCAGGAGGCTGGCGACGACAGCCTGCAGGCTTCGGTCGGTCTCGATACCCCGACCTTTGCCGATTCCCTGCCCACGGGCGATTACCTGCAGGCCTATTCCGAGGAGCAGGGCCTTGGCTTTGCCGGCCAGGCTGCCATGTATATCCTGTCCGGCGTGATTGGCGTGGCGGTGCTCACCATCGCATTCCGCCTGATCTCGCTTACGGTCAAGGAAAGCGGTGCTCATGGCAATAGCCGAGCTGCCTAGCTGGCTTGCGACCGAGGAGCGATACGAGCCCGCGGGGGCTCGGCATCGTGTGATGCAAAAGAATGTCCTACACCTGGCGAGCCTGCTTGAGCGGGTTCGCCTGGGTGGAGGCGCGCACGAGGGCGGGTCGATGGTCGACCGCGCCCTTTCTTGCGTTTCGGCTCCGGTGCGCCTGGTGGGGATGTTCGTCTGCGTCCTGTGCGTGTGTCTGACACAGAGTCCGCTGTACCTCATGTTGATGGCGGCTATCGCGTTGGTGCTGGTCGCGGTGCGCCCGGTGCGCGGGCTGCGGGCGACTTTTGTGCCGGCGTTGGCTGCTGCGGGGTTTGCCGTGGTTCTGGCGCTACCTGCCCTGCTGCTGGGCGCGTCTGCCACGGGTGCCATGCTCAAGATTGCACTCAAGACCTTCATTAACGTGTCGCTCGTGCTGGGCGTTTCGTGGACGCTCACCTGGAGCCGCATGTCGGCGGCGCTCAAGATGCTGCATCTTCCCGACGAAGTTATCTTTACGTTTGATATGGCTCTTAAGCACATCGAGGTGCTGGGTCGCACGGCGCACGATCTGTGTGAATCGGTCATGCTGCGCAGCGTGGGTCGTGCGCCTGCGGGTTTTTCGCGCACCGACTCGCTGGCGGGTATCATGGGCATGACCTTTATCAAGGCGATGGAATGCAGTCGCGCGATGGACGAGGCTATGCTTTGCCGTGGCTTTGCCGGTGCGTATCCGGCGCCCGCGCGCGCCGGGTTTGGCTGGCGCGATGCGGTCTATGCGGCCGGCGTGGCGCTGCTGGCAGTGTTGTGCGCCATGCTGTAGTGCGGGCGGCCGAGCCGTCGATGTGAGTAGGGAAGGGCGACGTTTTGACGATCGATATGAAGAGTGCGGCGGGCACGAACGGTGCGGGCGGCGCCGAGACCACGCCGCTCATCGAGTTTCGCGACGTGGTGTTTTCCTATGCGGGGCATACGGTTGTCGATGGCGTGTCGCTGCAGGTCGATCGTGGTGAACTCGTTGCCCTGCTCGGTCCCAACGGCTGCGGTAAGACGACGATTATGCGCCTTATTAACGGCCTTGAACTCGCGGACGCAGGGGCATACCTGTTTGACGGGCACGTGATCGATGCGGCGTTTCTAAAGGATTCCGCGGCCGCTCAGCGTTTTCATCAGCGCGTGGGCTTTGTGTTCCAGAATGCCGACGCCCAGCTGTTCTGTGCTACGGTGGGCGAGGAAGTTGTCTTTGGTCCCGCGCAGATGGGGCTGCCGGCAGACGAGCTCGAGCGCCGCGTGCGCGATGCCATGGGGCTGTTCCAGGTTGCCGACCTTGCCGACGCCTCTCCCTATCAGCTCTCGGGCGGGCAAAAGAAGCGCGTTGCGCTGGCTGCGGTGGTGTCGATGAACCCCGATATCCTGGTGCTCGACGAGCCTACCAACGGACTTGACGAGGACTCTTGCGACATCGTGGTCAACTTCCTACTGGCCTATGTTGCTGCCGGTAAGACGGTCTTGATGAGCACACATCACCAAGATTTGGTGCGCCGCCTGGGTGCCCGTGCAATCTATATCGATCGATATCACCATGTGGTCGAGGCGCCTTCGCCGTCGTATGGAACCGAAAGCGGTGCTACGGACTAGTTGCTGCGTAGAGCGTGCGTAGCTGCCCGCGTGGCTTTGCCGTGATGGTATAGTTATCCAGGTTTTTATGGGGGTGGCTATGCCAAGCTGGAACATTCATATCGCTCAGACGGAGCGTTTGCTGGAGCGCACCGGTGCGCTTGCCAATAGTGTGCGCGACCGCAATGCCTTTTTGTTTGGCTGCGTGGTTCCGGATGTCTTCGTGGGCTATATGGTCCCTGGCATCGCCGATCCCATTCCGTATCGCATTACGCACTTTGCAAAGCCCGAGCCTATCCCTAAGCCTCGTGAGCATGAGTTCTGGGATACCTATGTGGCACCGTTGCTTAAAAGTTCGCCCACCGGTGCGCCGGCCGCGGCGACCTCGATTATCGAGGAGCGCGAGCGGCTGAACCGCGTGCACTATCCCCAGCGCTACAAGGATGCCGAGCCGGTTGCCGGTCCCGGAGCTCGTGAGTTCTCGCTTGCGTCCGAAGACGTGGCGCAGCCGTTGCTCGATTTGACACTGGGTGGCTGGTCGCTTCTGGTGGCCGATACCGTATGGAATACGCGCGTGAATCAGTACCTGGAGGCGCACGGCGGCAAGCCGTGTGAGGAGTTCCGCATTAAAAAGCAAGGCGACTTTGACTGGTTTGGCAAGACGCTGGGCATTGTCTCCATCCCGCGTGCGACCGATCGCCTGTATACCGCTGCGACGCGTTTTGGGCAGTATCCCATCCATAAAGAATATGTGCTCAAGACCATCGGCGTCATGCACGAGATTGTACGCGAAAACCCCGGCGAGCCCGATCATCCGCCGTACCGCCTGCTGACCGAGGAATTCTTTGACGCAACGTTTACCGAGGTCATCGAGCTAACCGAGGCGGGATTTGCGGCTCGCGTTGCTGCTCCTGACGTTCCCGCAGTCCCCCTGATTGCTAGCTGCTAGCTGGCCTCCTTAACGGTGAACAGTTCATCCCAATCGACCAACAGCTCCCGCCGAAGGGTATCTTCGGTGATGCGTTCCTGGTCGGTCTTTGGGATGTAGGGGAGCCCCACCTTTTTATGGATGAGTTCGGCGATGTTGTTAAAGCTCTTCGTGTCCTTGATTTGCTCATAGGTTATCTGGATAACGTCATAGCCCATGCTTGCGAGTGCAGTGGTGCGCTCGGCATCGGAGAGGCTTGCGGCTTCGCTGTCATGAGCGGAGCGGCCTTGGCATTCCAGAATGACGCCCATGCTATTGGTGGCACTTTCGATGAGGATATCGGCGTAGCAGCAGGTTTTGTCATACAGTGAGCGCGCGGCGTCGCTGAGTGGGATGCGCACGTTGTTTGCGATGCTGATGCCCATGCCGCCCTCGTCGCGGGGGAGCGAGACAAGCATGGAAGTCTGTACTTCGAAGGGCGAGGCGGTCTGCCCCGTCATGTGCTCGGCCGCCCAGCGCAGTTGTTTAACGCCGCGCAGGCCTGCGGCCTGCTTGGCGAACGCGGCGATATCCGCTGCGGAAAGCAGCGGCGTGCGCTTCCACAGGTTAGTGCCATTGCCCTTGGTGTCGACAACACGCTCCCAGCCGCAGTTGGGTGGAATGAGCTTAAGCGAAATAGCTTCATCGAGTTGCTGTTGCGTTCGCTCGCAGGGCTTAAACACTGCAAAGGAGCCGCACATCTCGTAGCAAGCCATGAGTAACTGGTTGCGTGAAACCTGCGTAGCAAGGTTGAGCAGCGTGAACTCCGGTGACGTGACATCAAATCCATGCTCAGTTTGCCTAAACGAACCAGGAGGCGGCTCTTGGGTTAGCAGACGGCTATGAAATAGTTTTCCGTTCGCGCGCTGTTTTCTTTCGCTCACGAATCTCCAAACTGGTGTGCCGAGCAAGTCTTTAAATACTGGCTGTTTTGAGTAATGCACCAAGCGATGGTCATGGTCAGGCGGCAGGATTGCCGGATAGAGTCCCAGTATCTGGGGCGGGATGCGATAGTACTGAAAAGCCGTGGGTCCGCAGGCAAGAAATGACATAGCGATCCGATCGTTTGGGCGTAGTTTGGGCTAGAAAAGCTATCGGTTTCGGAAGTGCGGGGAAAAAGACAAACAGGCAAAGCACAAGCGGTATTCGAACCAAATTTATCAGGGGTTTTGTTGAAATAAAAGGGCTTGTGCTCGGAGGTAAGC
>CABSBK010000005.1 GCA_902475865.1 uncultured Collinsella sp. | reverse complement strand
CGAGATCTACACTCTTTCCCTACACGACGCTCTTCCGATCTGGGGATAGTATAACGCGGTTGTCTTGTTCGATACAAGGGTGACGATACTTGTTTTAGCTATGGAGAATCCTCCTAAAAATAGGCCAATTGTGTAGATGAGGACCTGTAGGCTCTTTTATTTACCATTGTCTACCTGCAGATTTATTCCATTGTCTTTCGTAGGCGCCATTTGTCAGATATCGGGCAAGCTTTTGGTCAGGCTCCGGTACTTACCCGCATGAACCTCGGGGGTAGCCTCATCCCAAGCGCCGCGGCCTCCCCGTGCGGCGCACGAGGGATAAGGAGCAGCCATGTCCAACGCACCCACGCACTCTGTCCACAGCGCAATCACAGCAGGATCGCTGCTCCTAGTCCTCTTTTTACTTTTAGGCTGCATGACACCGGATGCCGCGCTCGCCGTCGACGGTTATGAATCGCTCGGATTCCGCACTATCAGCAATGAATGCGGTCCTTTTGAAGTTGGCAAATACGAGGCACAGGATTCTTCGATTGCCTACTGCATGAACCAGGAGCGCTTTGGCCCTAGCACACCGGGCGGACCCTGGCTCACCTACAATCAGGGCTGGGTATGGCTCGAAGACGAATTCGCGGCCATCATCTGTCATGGCTACCCCACCGCCACATCCTTTGGCGGGCATAACCTATCCCCCGATCGAGCACGTGCCGCAACCCAACTTGCCGTCTGGATGCTCAACGGCACCACCCATACCGACGGATCATTCTCATATACAACCGCCCGGGGCGTCACAGAGAGGGGAAATTTTTCCGGCGACAATGAGGTCGTTGCCGCAGCGCGCTGGCTCCACGACGGCGCCAAGTCGGGAAGCATTAAAGCCGCACCGCATCGCGCGCGGCGCTATTTGGGAGCTGTGTCGGACGGCAGTAAACGTCAAGACATGCTCTACGTGCTCCCGGCCGTCTCCGTATCCTTCCAAAAACAGTCAGCCAACGCCGCCATCACGAGCGAAAACGATACCTACAGGCTCGACGGAGCGAGGTTCGACATCTATGAGAGCGTCGGCGACAAGCGTGTCGGCAGCATCCAGATGGACAGCAGCGGTCGTGCGCAGGCGACACTTTTGCCCAACGCGGCATATTACCTGGTCGAAACCAAAGCTCCGGCGGGTTATATCCCCAGGAGTGACCACATCGCCTTTTCCACCGGCAATGACGGCGGGAATGTCGTCATCGATGAGCAGCCCGGTACCATTACCCTGCGCATCGCAAAGGTCGATGCCGCGACAGGGGCAGGCCCTCAAGTCAGCGCGTCACTTGCCGGCGCTGAGTTCACCTGCGTCTCACAGTCTACCCCGGGCTGGACGCACACCCTCACGACGGATGAGGACGGCCGGGCAACACTTACCGACATCCCCCTGGGCACCTTTAGCATCTATGAGTCGAGAGCTCCCGAGGGTTATCTGCCCTCCAATGAAACCTGGAGCTATACCATCGGTGCCGACCAGCTCGGAGACGCGGGCGTCGTTGAACTCGAGCGTCGCATCCCCAACATCCCCATCGCTTTTGACCTCGAGATTTCAAAGTTCAAGGACTGCGGTAATAGTGACGAATCTGGTGTAGAGCAGCCGGCGGAAGGCGTGGTCTTTGAAGTGGCAAGCAACACTTCGCAGCAGGTTGTTGGAACGCTGACCACCAATATCTACGGCTTCGCATCGACCAAAGACCAGGCCGGAGCATGGTTTGGCGCAGGAGAGCGCCCCGATGGCGTCAGCGGAACCATACCGTATGACCGTGCCGGCTACACCATTCGTGAGGTTGTCGACACTGTGCCCGACGGCTTTAAGCAGGCAGGGGAATGGACTATCACAGCAGAGCAGATCACGGACGGCGCAGAGCTTCAGTACATCGTAGACAACCACGCCCTGTCGACACATCTTCAAATCGTGAAGCGCGATGCTCAGACCGGCAACGCCGTACCACGCGCTGGGTTCACCTTTCAGCTGCTCAACGGCGACCGTGAGCCCATCTCGCAAACATCCTGGCATCCCGCCCATACCGTTATGAATACCTTTACGACCGATGAAACCGGCACCGTCACCCTACCCGAATCGCTTAACCCGGGCACGTATTACATACGAGAGACTTCCGCCAAGGAACCGTATCTTGTTGGTGAAGATCTGGAGATAACGATTCCCGCCGACATGAACTTAACGCCCGTCGCGGTCGCCTCGTTTTACGACGACGCGGCAACAGGAAGCATCGAGATCGTCAAGAACGATGCCGTAGGTGGGCGCGCCCTTGCCGGTGCTGTTTTTGATATCCGTGCCGCGGGCGATATCGTGCGCCCCGACGGCAGCATTGCTGCCCTGGACGGCGAAACCGTCACATCCATCACGACCGACGAGCGGGGATTTGCGTGCGCGACTCATCTTTCACTGGGGTGCGGAACCGCCACCTATGAGGTAATCGAGGTGCAGGCACCCGAAGGTTACCTGCTCGACCAAAGCGTCCACACCGTCGAGCTGTCGTATGCCGGTCAGGAAACACCCGTGATCAATGCGCACCTCGATGTTTCTAACGACTACACCAAAATCGACATCTCCAAAGTAGATTTGACCGGCAAACAAGAAGTGGAAGGCGCTCGGCTCTCCCTCCACGGTGCCGACGGAACCGAAATTGACGCTTGGACCTCCTCTGACAAACCGCATCGCATCGAGCATCTTTTGCCCGGCACCTACACCCTGTGCGAAGTGATGCCCCCGCGCACTTACGACCTTGCCGAAGACATGACGTTTGAAATTAAGGCCACAGGAGAAGTGCAGACGGTAACCATGAAGGACGCACCCATCGAGATCGAGGGCAGAGTCGACAAGCGGCAAGAGATCGCCCGCCCTATCGGTAAGGGTCTCGTCGCCAACGGCGATGGCAAAAACCGAGCCGTGGCACAATCCGATGCGGACGGCTCCTTCTCTTATACGCTCGATGCTAAAAATGAGTCGAATACCTGGGTTGATGAATTCACCATCACTGACGATCTCGAATGCGCCAAGGAAGGCACTGCCAAACTCATCGCCATCGAAACCCCTGTCGCGACCGGGGACATCGACGGTCTTTGCAACGTGTGGTATCGAACGTCTCCAGTGGGAAGTATCGATACGGGCGAACAGACCAATGCAACGCTCAGCGACGGGCATGACAACCCCTGGCTCGAAACGGACGAGGTCAAAAAGCTCCTAGGTGACGATTTGCGCATGGTCGATTACGGCGATTGGCATCTTTGGAAAGCCGATATCCCAACAACGGAGTCGGTCACCCTCGAGGCAAAAGAGCTCGCTCTTTTGGACGATACCGCCGTCACGGGCATTCGTCTTGAGTACGGGGCCGTATCGGCCGACTTCACGACAAGAGGCGCTGCAGAATCTTGGACCCGCGAGGACCTCAAAGACGAGCATGACGACCTTGATGATGTGAGCGCCGTCCTTGACTCGGATATTCACGGTGCCGTCATCCATATGCAGGCCGCGTCGTCTTACACGCCTCAGACCGCACTCGCCAACAGCGCTCGCGTTGACCTCTGTCGCAATGGCGGCGGTAGCAACCTTGAATCACATGACGAGGATCGCGTCATCCAGCGATGCGCCATGCCGCAAGATTTACCGGCAACGGGCTCCCTTCCCATTGCCGCCTGCCTCACCGCCTTCGTGACCTCCGGCGCCGCGGCAATCTGGTTTGCCCATCTAAAGCTGGCGTCAAAACGTCGCTGACGCAATAAAAAAGAGGCGAGCCCGTCTCCCGGCTCGCCTCTTATTCGTTCGTGGCGAAATGGCTATTCCCCAGATGCAGACCCACCGTCGATGAGCGCTTGATCGGACTCGGAGATGCCATCGGCTCCCAAACTCTGCTCGTGCTCCACTTCTTCGCTAATCGTGGACTCAGGCGTTGAGCCTTTAACGCCCACGATATACGCGGCCCCGAAACCAAGGACAATGGCGATCAGGGCCAAGATGAGATAGACGGGCCAGTGGCGCTTGATGTACGAAAACACGCAGACTCCTTATAGGTCAACCTACGAACGACGAATGACCTCGGTCACGACCTCGGACACCGTAGCGATATTTGTCGGATTGACGTTGTACGGCAGATCGTCCTCAGTGTGAGCGCATGCCAAACGTGGGCCGTCGACGCCGGCAATGGTAAGGGCGCGTCGGCTTGCCTCGAGAGCAGCATAGGCATCGGTCTTGGCATAGGGCATCTCAAATGCACCGCAATCGACATGGAACGACTTGCACACCTTGTTGACCAAGTTCATGATGCGTCGGTCACCCTTGAGCAGCTGCTGCTCGCCCTCGACCGTCACGACCGAAAGCCTACCGGCACCAATGGACTCAAGGTTGATAAAGAACACGCCGCGGAGCTTGTCGCGATGCGCGGCCAGGAACGCCTTCATGCCGGCGCCGTCGCAATCGGAAGCGCCTGTAGCCACAAACCAGATGTCGTGGCCAAGCAGCTCGTCATCGCCCATGGAGGCAACGGCAGCGAGCATATCCTCGGCGGAAGCTCCATCGGAAGACGTGGCACCGCCCTTCCAGCCGTCGTCGTCATCCTCGAAGTTATCCCACGAGCCGATACCGCGACCAGACTTCTTGGCGTCGTAATCATCCTCGACACCAAGCCAATCGCTCATGCTGTCCTGCTCGTTTTTCTTTTTGCGACCGAACAGACCGCCCAAGCCGCGCTTTTGCGGCTTGGCGGCCGGAGCGGCAGGAGCCGAGATAGTCTCAAGCGGCTGAACATCCGAGGTGGCCGGCATGGGAGGAACAACCGGAGCCGATATGGGCTCGGGACCCTGTGCCGTCGCGAAGGGATCGTTGACCTGAGCCGAAGGGTCGGGAAGGTCGAACAGCGAGGTGCGCGAGGCGACATTGGCCTGCTGCATCGAAGGCATCGAGGGATCGGGGACCGAGGCCAGCGGAGACGCAGAGGGCATGGGAGTCGGCGCGGATGCCGGGTCGGGAACGTTCATGTTCGGGCGCGGCGACGCCTGAGACGAGATCTGAGCCATCAGAGCATCGACCGTCTCGGCCTGCGACGGAGCAGCGTTGGCAACCGTGGCGCCGGGATCACTCGGCGCGGGCATGGTGAAGATCTGCGTAGAGTAGGGCCTCGACTCATCCGCCTGCGGAGCTTCGGGGGCCACGGGCTCAGGCTCTTGCTCGGAGCTGTCCGCAGCGACCTGTTCCGCCGCAGATTGATCCTCGACCGTATCGGGCGCAGCGGGCTCGTCCTCGACAGGAGCGGAAAGGGGCTCGGCGATAGCGGTGCCCTGCTTCTCAAACGTCATCGTGGCATCAAACGACACAGTGCTGTCGACTGGCTGTTGGGTTTCGAAAGTCACCGTCTCCCCGGCAACTTCCGCAGGCGAAGGCTGCGGCGCCTCGAAAGACGTCGTGGCGTCGGCAACATCAACGGATACCGGCGATACCGGCTGCTCGGCGTCGTTTTGCTCAAATTCCTGTGCCGCGCGCTCGCGCTCGGCCTCGGCCGCCTGTTGCTGGGCTGCGGCCTCGCGCTCGGCTGCCTCGCGGGCAGCGACGCGCTTTTCCTCAAAGTCGTCAACGAGTTTCTTGCCCTTTTCGAATGCCCCCTTAAAGAAATGGGAGGCGCTGGCACCGATCGAAGAAAACGCGGAAGCGATATCGGCATGGGGCGTCGTCACCGGAAGCTCGGCAGAAAAATCGGTGTCGCTCTCGTAGGACACACGCTGCGGATACGCATCGTAGTCGTCCTCGGTATTATCGAGCTCCTCGGGCGCCGGGGCAGGCGCCATGACGTCCAGACCGGCTGCGGGATCGATAACAGTCTCCGCATCGGCTTCCGTCTCGACGGCATTGGCCTCATCGGGCTGTGCAGCCACGACCGGATCGGGCTGGGGCGCGGGCTCGAACGTCGGCTCCTCGCCCTCTTCGTAATCGAGCGTACAGGACTCGGGAAGCATTCCCAGGGCACGGATGGCATCCGAGCCAAACCGGATGTTGCCGGCGGCATTGCGATAAAGCTTGGGCTCGGGCTCGGCCTGCTCGGCCGCGGTAGGCTCCTCTGCCGACTCGGCAGCGGACTCGTCTGCAACGGGCTCCTCGGCCGGAATATCTTGGACCTGGGACTCGGGTGCAATGACGCCAATCAGGGTCTCGTCGGCAGAAGCACCTTCGAATCCATCGATTTGCTCATCAAAAGCCTCGCCCTGCTCACCCTCGGGAGCGACCGGCTGGCCATACTCATCCTCGGTATAGGCAGGCTCTTCGTACTCGATGGTATTGCCGTAATCGTTTTGCTGCTGGGCCGCGGCGTACTCGGCCGCCGCGCGCGCCATCTCCTCGGCGCGACGCTTCTGCTCGCCAAAATACGTGTCAAACGGAATATCGTCAGGGAACTCGTTCTCGCCCTGATAGGGGGCGACGTTATCCATGACACCCAGCATGGCGGCAACAGAGGACTTGTTGCAAACCGAGCCGGACGTGTAGGGAAGGACAAAACGATTGGAAATGATATTGGCGGCATTGGCGAGCGCCACGAGGGAGGCAAGGATCGCGGCAATCCACAGCAGGACCTTC
The DNA here is from genome assembly GCA_902475865.1 of uncultured Collinsella sp. Lineage (GTDB taxonomy): Bacteria > Actinomycetota > Coriobacteriia > Coriobacteriales > Coriobacteriaceae > Collinsella. Next base: position 7,685 of record CABSBK010000005.1, on the reverse strand, counting down.
AACGCGCCGGGAAGCGGCAAGATGCGCAGGATGGCAATAGCCGCGGGAGCAATCGTGGCAATCGGGAACAATTTGGCGATCAGCGCTCGGTACGGCGCATAGGGCTCGCGAGCGAGCAGTTCGGCGCGCGGGGAGTCATAGTGCGCGACGACGACAACCGGGCGATTGCGCGGAGAGGCAAGCGGACCAGAGGCCTTGTGATAGGCGATGACATTTTGGCTCACGCCCGTCTTGCCCAGGCGCGAGATCACGGGGCGCCCGGTTCGCTCGAGCACATAGAGCACGGCTCCGACAATGGCCAACAGGGTGCCGACTAAGCCGATACCGCCACCGATGCCCATAAGCAGGGCACCGGCAAATGCCAGAATGCCCGTAACGGCAAACGCCATCCTGCTCGGCGCGGGAGCATTAAACTCCTGCACCTCGGGATCAAAGCCGTGGTTGCGGAAAATTTGAGCGATATCTTCGGCAGCCAAGCGCTCTTCTTCGCTGCACGCCGGCGTGATGCCAGTGTTCTGCAACAGGTGGTTAATATAGTTCTGGGTGTTCGCCATATGCGCTCCACATCCATAATCCGACAAATAGGCCCAATGTATGCACATTAGAACCGTATATAGTCGAAAGTATACCCCGAGCGGGCGCAAACGGCCGAATTCTGGGCATCTTAACGCCCCAAGCGGACAAGGATATAGCCTAATCTCCATATCGGACTAAAATCATGGCATCAAACACCTTCCCATGCGAGGATTCTATGACGGCAAGCGATACAACCGTAACGAATAAAAATGGGGTGCCGGAACCCGGTTTCGACAAGACCGCCCAGCGCATCCTCAATCTGTTCTTTGTCCTCAACAGCTCTCCCGAGCCATTGACCACAGAGCAAATTGTCCTGGATTCCGATCTTGGCTATGGGTCGGGCAATATCGACTCGGACAAGCGCAAGTTTCGCCGCGATCGCGAAAAACTCCTCGAACGCGGAATCACGATCAAGGAAGTTCGCGCAGCAGGCGCCCAAGAAACCGAAGAAAGCGCGTGGACCATCGATCGCGAGCACACGTTTGCGGCCGGTGGCCTCATCACCGCAGACGACGCGGACATCTTGCTCGACGCTATCGACCAGACCCTTGCGACCGGTTCGGCCGCGTTTGCCACGCCGCTTGCAGACATACGCTCCAAGATCGCCTACCTCACCGGCGCATCGACCGCAGAAGAGCCTCCCGCCCGTCGCTTACCCGCCGTCGATGCAGTGTGGAGCGCTTTCGCCGAACGCTGCGCACTGCGCTTTTTGTATCAAAACGGGCACGGGGAGCAAAAAGAGCGCACCGTCTGCGTATACGGCATGTTTGAGCACGAGGGTGTGGCGTATTTTTGCGGACTCGACAACGCCACCGATGAAATCAGGACGTTTCGCTGCGACCGTATCGTTCGCGCATGGCGCCCCTCGAAGGCCTACTCCATCCCCGCCGACTTTAACCTGAACGATCGCCTGTTCTTTGAGTTTGATTTTGCCGATTGCAAGCCCGTTATGGCGACCTTTTCGTTTGCCCCGCAAGCCCAGGCCGACATGGTCAGCGGCCTAACGCGCGGTCGCGGGGAGCTCACGCACACCGAAGAGGGTTGGACCTGGACCGTCGGCGTGCGCGACCTTAATGCCGCTGCCTCGTTTTGTATGGAGCACGCCATGGACGGCATGAGACCCGTTGCCCCCGATGCACTTAAACTGGCGTGGAACCACCTCATCGAAAGGACGGTGCACGAGCATGCCCGCGCGTAAACTCACCAGCGAGCAAAGGCTCTCGCGTGCGATTGACATCATGGAGGCCCTCTACGCTGCCGGTGAGACCGGTATGACACGAGGGGATATCTGCAGCCGTTTTGATATCACGGGTGCGGCGCTCGACGAAATTATCGATATCGTCTCGACCCTCGCTGACCGTGAGTCGGGCGCACGCATCATCTGCGAACGCCACGGCGAGTGCATCATCCTGACAGGCGATGCGGGGCGTGTGCTGCCCTTGCGCCTAAGTGCCGCCGAAGGTGCCGTGCTCAACCACGAACTCGAATCGATGGGAATCGACTCTCGGGCAGCAGAGCGTATCCGACACGCCCTCCTACCCGAGAAACTCGGCTACAACCAGCGCGTCGTCGATACCGTTGCCCGAGGATCGCACTGGCAACAGCTGAACTGCGCGATTCAAGACGGCGTTCGATGCCGCATCATCTACCGTTCGATGGACGACACACGGCCGCGTGAGCGTCTCATCGACCCCCTGCGCATCGCGACGCATGGCGACCAAACATATCTGATTGCCTGGGATGTCGAAGTTGATGCGCAGCGCTCCTACCGCATGGACAAAATCGAAGGCCTTGCCCTTACCGACGATTCTGTGGAGCGCCACACATCCGTGTCCTCGTCCCTCCACGAATCCCTTTCCCAAGCGGAGCAGAGCGCAAAACTCCTCATGCCGCTCGACATGGCAGAGCGCCTAGACTGGGCCGGCATCATGTCGATTGAGCCAAACGGGGCAGACATGGCGACGGTGACCGTGCGTTATGGGTCAGAGCACTGGCTGTTCTGCCAGGTAATCGCAGCGGGCGGAGCCATCCGCATACTGGATGACCCCGCCTCGGCAAAGCGTCTATGCGATATGGCGAAGAGCCTGACCTGCCCGCTTTAACGGCGTCGCTCGTGGCGTGCACGCCACAGCTGCAAATAATGACCGATCTGCGCCGACTCGATACGCTGGTAGGAAGTCGTGGGCAGCGACGTCAAGAACTTCTTACCGTAGCCCTTTGTCACCAAGCGCGGATCTGCCAAGATGAGCACGCCGCAATCAGTCGACGAGCGGATGAGACGGCCGGCGGCCTGCTTGACTTCGAGCACCGCCTCGGGCAGCGAGTAGCGCGCCCAAGCGCGGTCCTCGCGCAGGTTGCGCTCACACGAAAGAGGATCCGTGGGGCTCGAGAACGGCAGCTTGGGGATAATGACGCAACGCAGTGTCTCGCCGCTGGCGTCAAAGCCCTCCCAAAAGGCCTTGAGCGCAAAGAGCGATGAAGTCGGCTCGTTGATAAACCGATCGCGCAGGCGACGCGGGGACGAGTTGCGTTGCTGGCAATTGAGCTCCAGGCCCGCTCGCGCCAATTTGGGCTCGACGCGGGCATACAGGTCCTCCATATCGCGCCTGTTGGTGAAGAGCGTGAGCACCGATCCACCCATGGCGAAATGGGCATCGACCAGCACACGCTCGAGCGCCGACAGATAGCGCTCGCGATCGCGCGGATCAGGAATGTCCCCCGCCACAACCACGGCCATATTCGAGTCAAAGTCATAGCTCGAATCCAGGTGTAGCGATGAGGATGTCGACGCACCGATGCGATCGAGGCCGACGGCATGGTTGAAGTGCTCAAAGCTCTTAGACACCGTCATGGTCGCCGAAGCGAAGATGGCTGTGTGCACCTCGGGCAGCCACTCGTTCGCCAAGGCCTCGCCGATGTCGATGCGCTCGGCGGTCATAGACTCCCCGCCCGCTCGCAGCCGGCGGTTAACCTGCAGTGAGTACACATAGTGCTCATCCGTACCCTCAATGATGAGCTTGAGATTCTCGACCAACTCGTGCAGACGGCGCGAAATGTCGCCCAGGTCAACGACGACCTCGGGCTTATCGGCAGCGACAGCTTGCACCAGCGCGTCTACGCTTTTATCCGCCTGGTCCAGTGCATCAATTGCGGTATAGGCCGACTGCAAAAAATCGTGCCAGTCATCCGACTCGCGCAGCTCGGGACCAATCCACAGATTCGCGTTGTCATAGCCCCCGCGGGCACGGCGGCCAAGCTCGCGCACGCCATCGAACACATCGGCAATCGCCATGCTCGCGCGGGCAACCGTCGACGTTGCTTTGGCGGTGAGTCCCAGGTAGAGCGTGGAGCCCTCGGAAGTGGCCAAATCTCGGGAAACCTGACTCAGCGCGCCGGCACTCGACCCACCCAAGCGCTCAAACAGCACGCGCGACTCATCTGCCGAAACCACGCGCGCCCATTGGCGACGAGCCTCACGCTCGATGGAATGGGCCTCATCGACCACCCAGTGACGAATCGGAGGCAAAATCCTTCCCTCGGCGGCCACGTTGCGGAACAGCAGGGAATGGTTGGTAACCACCACGTCGGCATGTGCCGCACGGCGGCGCGCCCCGTGGACCAGGCATTTGTCAGGGAAGAACGGACACAGACGACGAGCACACTCGCGCGAAGCCGTCGTAAAGTCGGGACGGTTGACGCTGCGCCAGCGAATGCCGAGTGAATCGAGGTCGCCATCGGCAGATTGGCACACATACGCCATGATCACCGCAACCGCCGTGAGCGTGTCAGCAGGATCGCGCTTGGTGGTGATCTCAATCTGACTACGGCTCATGCGCTCGAGCTTGCGCAGACACGGATAGTGGTCATAGCCCTTGAGCGCACAAAATGACAGGCCCCCGTCCAGCTGTTCGGCGAGCTTTGGCAGCTCATGGTACATAAGCTGGTCGGCAAGATTATTCGATTTGGTCGCGATGCCGACGGTAATGTTGTTTCGGCGGGCGGCCTCGGCGAAGGGCACGAGATAGGCCATCGACTTACCGACGCCCGTGCCCGCCTCGATCACGCGATGGGTACCCGTGACCAGCGCATCGCGCACCTCAACCGCCATCGCGATCTGCTCGTCGCGCGGCTCATAGGTGGGGTACATACGATTGACCAGGCCGCCGGGGGCGTAATCTGCCTCGATCTCTTCACGGCTCGGCATCTTAAGGACCGACAACTCGTCCGCATCAACGCGATCGCCTGCGCGATCGGCCTTGAGCACATCGGCACGAGCGGCGCTGAGCGAAAATATCGAACCTGGATTCTGGCCAGCCAAAAAGGAAAAAATGGGGCGATAGGACCAAGGCACGTCCGCGTGCATGTCCGCCATGCGCGCCATAAGGCCCGAAGGCAGGTCGGTAAGTGCGACCAACAGCACGCGCCACACGCCGCACAGGGCATCAACGTCGGCGTTCGCACGGTGCGACACCGAATCGCACCCAAACAAGTCGGCCATAAAGGACAGTTTGTGCGATATCAGGCGCGGAAGCGCAATGCGCGATAGCGCCAGCGAATCGATCCAGATATCACTCACGTTGACGCCGCCCTTGACCGATTCGATGAACGACCGGTCAAACGTGGCGTTATGCGCGATAACAGGACAGCCGCCTACAAAGTCGGCGAGTGCCGCGACGGCCTCGACGGCCGACGGAGCATCTGCCACATCGGCGTTCGTAATACTCGTAAGCTCGGTAATCTCTGCAGGAATTAGCTGCTTGGGATGCACGAACGTATCAAAGCGGTCAATGACCTCGCGGCCCGAAAGGCGGGCCGCGGAAATCTCAATTAACTCGTTGTCCTGCACCGAAAGACCCGTGGTCTCGGTATCGAGGACGATTACGTCCTCCTCGATGAGGCCAAACGACTGCGTCTTAGCGCGCTCGGCGAGCGTGGCGTAAGAATCGATGACAAACTGCGGCGTTCCAGGAGATACGGCGTCCTCAATTAGCATGCAACGCCCGCTCGACGGAGACCCATACGGATCAGGCTGTCGCACACTTGCGGGAACGTCATGTCGTCGGTATGGCGAATCTCATCGGGATACAGCGACGTATCGGTCATGCCGGGAATGGTGTTGGTCTCGAGAATGACAGGACCGTCCTCGCTTACGATAAAATCGCTGCGCGAAACGCCCAGACAGCCGAGGGCCTTATGGGCCGCACAGGCAAGTTCCTGGGCACGCGCATAGTTTTCGGGCGAAATCTGCGCCGGAATGCGGTGGATGTCTGTGGGGTCGACGTACTTTACATCCAGGTCGTAGAACTCGCAGTCCTCAGGCTTGCGGATCTCCACAATCGGCAGCGCGCGCACGTCGTCCTCGCCGTACACGCCCACAGTGATCTCGGTTCCCTCGATGCACTTTTCGACCAGCACTTTATCGCCGTACTCAAAAGCCTTGACGATTGCCGCCGGCAGCTCGGAGGGCTCGTGAACGAGCGAAATGCCGTAGCTAGAGCCGTTGACGGCGGGCTTTACAAAGCAACGCTCGCCACAAATCTCGACGATACGATCAATATCGACCTCGTCGCCCGCCTCAAGCGCCAGGCCGGGGGCAATGGGGATGCCCGCCTTGGCATACAGAAGCTTTGAAACCTCTTTATCAGCGCCACATGCGCTGGCGAGCACACCTGACGCCGTGTAGGGAATACCCAGCGTCTCCATGGCCCCCTGCATGGCGCCATCCTCGCCGCCGGCGCCGTGCATGGCGATAAACGCCACGTCGAAGCCACCGGTCGCCATAGTCACCATAAAGTCATCGGCAGCGGTGTCGAGCAGCTCCACCGAGGTGTAGCCAGCCTCCTTCAGTGCCGCCACGACGTTCTTTCCCGAATTGAGCGAAATCTCGCGTTCGGCGGAATGGCCGCCCGCCAAGACCGCTACGTGCATGTTCTCTAGGCTTTTACCCGGCATGGGCAGACTCCTCCTCTATAATTCCTGCAGCTGATACCATATTGTAGCGATACCCTCTACGTTTCCCCAAAATCGAAAGGCTTCCATGAATCCCAGGACTAAATCTCAAGACATTCGCGACTTGAGCCAAAACGATATTCGCGAACTTGTCGCCGAACTCGGCCAACCCGCTTTTCGCGCAAAGCAGCTCATCGAATGGGTTTTTGAGAAGAACGTCTGTTCGTTTGATGACATGACCAACCTTCCCAAGGCCTTCCGCGAGCAGCTTAAAGAGGCCTTTGCCTTCGATACGCCGACCGAGCTCACCAAGCAGGTGTCTAAGGATGGCTCTCGTAAATACCTACTCGAGTACCACGACGGCATCTCCATCGAGACCGTCGGCATGCCTCGTCGCAACAAGCTGTCTGTCTGCGTATCCACCCAGGCAGGCTGCGGCATGGGCTGCGCTTTTTGCGCCACCGGCCTTAACGGCCTCAAGCGCTCTCTGACCGCTCAAGAGATCGTCGACCAGGTACTTCATGTATCCAACGACTTTGGCGAGCGCGCAACGAGCGTCGTGTTCATGGGCCAGGGCGAGCCGTTTGCCAACTACGACGAGGTCCTCAAGGCGCTGCGCATTCTTAATGACCCTGACGGTATCGGTATTGGAGCCCGTCACCTTACTGTCTCTACCAGCGGTGTTATTCCTGGTATTCGCAAGTTTGCCGACATTCCCGAGCAGTTCACGCTCGCCGTCTCGCTGCACTCTGCCATTCAGTCCACGCGCAACAAGATTATGCCTGGTGTCAAGAAGTACACGCTCCTGCGCCTTCATGAGGCACTGCAGCTCTACACCGAAAAGACCGGCCGCCGTCCGACATACGAATACGCCATGATCGAGGGCGTCAATGACACCAACCCCGAGATGCAGGCGCTCTGCGACTTCTGCGAGGGCACGCTGTGCCACGTCAACCTGATCCAGCTCAACGATATCGAGGGCAGTCCTCTCAAACCGTCACCGATTCATAAGGTTGAAGACCTTCAGCGTCGTCTTGAGTCCCGTGGCATTGAGACCACGATCCGTAACTCTCGCGGCAACGATATCGACGCTGCTTGCGGCCAACTCAAGCAGCGCTTCAAGGTTCAGAAGAACGCGTAGGGGAGACCAACCTAAACGT
>CABSBK010000004.1 GCA_902475865.1 uncultured Collinsella sp. | reverse complement strand
ATTTGAATTAGTGTCGGCTCTGGCTCAAAGAGTAGACAGGTTTATTTTGGCAGGGTTTATCTGGGCAAATGTCAGCCGCCACGAGGGAGCTGCCTTCCCTCACGGCGGTCTTCCAGCAGAAAAACCAAGTGAGTAGGCTTTTTGCAGGAGGCCAAGCACGCCCCAAAACGCCACAGCTCTGACCTGCGGTTTTATTGAGCATTTGCCGCGGTGTGCTCGGCATATCCAAATAAGTCTACTCACTTGCATCTAAGACGCACCAGATAGGCAAAAACCGCCGCAAAAAGGGGCCGGTTCCCTTCGCGGCTGTTGTTAATACGCCGAGCTTGTTATCGTAAAAGCCAATCACGCGCCGAAACCACACTACAGTCTTTCGACTCATACGTTGAGTCCACGCGGGCTACAACATAGCGCGCATCTTTTGCAATGTCGATCTCATCGCATACAGTCTGTAGATGGCGGGCGTACTTATCGTGATACGTTCTGGATGATTTTATTTCGATAGCCTTGGGACTCCCTGAGTTTGTACAGTCGAGCAAATCGATTTCACGCTTGCTGTCGTCCCTATAGAAATACAGCTCGGGATTCTCGCCCACGTTGAGATGGCTCTTCGCCGTTTCGGAAACGATGAGGTTTTCGAAAACGGCCCCCAGATAAGGGCTCTCCAATAGTTGCTCCAGTGATCCAATTTTGAGCAAGTAGCAGAGCAGCCCCGTGTCGTAAAAATAGAGCTTGGGCGTTTTAGTTAGACGCTTCTTGGCATTTGCATAATAGGGCTGCAGCGAAAACGTCAGGTAGCTCTGCTCCAGGATGGACAACCAGCTTTTAATGGTCGATACGCTCACGCCCGTATCTCGAGAAAGCGAGGATATATTGATGAGGGCACCGACGCTCTGAGCAATTATGGACAGAAACTTATGAAACTCCGCCTTATTGCGCACATCAAGCAAGCCCACAACATCGCGCTCAACATAGGTATCGATATAGCTGGGAAAATAAACCGAGGACGGCATTCCGGCGGAACGCAGGCGAGGGTATCCCCCTTCGAGCGCGAACAAATCCACTTCCAGCTGCCCCTGCTGGCCCCTCTCCGCTTCTCGAAACGATAATGGCAGCAATTTCAAGATCCCGACTCGCCCGGCAAGAGACTGCCCGATGCTTTTCATCATCAAAAAGTTTTGCGAGCCTGTAAGGATGTATTGACCGGCGTCTCCCCGCTCATCCGAAACAACCTGGATCATTGAAAACAAATCCGGGGCGTATTGCGCCTCATCGATGATGAGTCCGCCCTTTCGGTTGCGGATAAAACTCACCGGATCCTCCAAGGCCGCGCGCCTCGTTTGAGGGTCCTCAAGCGTGACGTAGGAATAGTCGGGAAAGGTATGCCGAACCAGCGTAGACTTACCGCTCTGCCTAGGCCCTGTCAACGACACAACAGGAAACCAGCCTGCCATGCGAATGAGCAACTCATGCAAATCCCTGTTAATGAACTCAGCCATATCAACGCCCCTTATTGCGCTGTTACCATAATCGGATAGTTTCATTCGCCATAATCTTATATTAGCGTGTACCACAATCTTATAGTAGCATAGTTCAAAAGCATTATTTATAGAGCCGAAATCTCAGACCCTAAATAACAAAAGCCACCACAATGGGGGCTGTCCCCATTGTGGTGGCTTGCAGGCGAGTTAACTTGTTCGACTATCGTACGCCAGCCATGTCCGAGCCTAGAGCGTGGCAAGGCGCTTGAACTCGTGCGCGGCGAGCGCAATGGAGATGATGCCGGTAATGGCGTCGGCCACCACCAGGGCGATCCACACGCCCTCAACACCCATCATGTTGCCGAGGAGGTACATAAGCGGCACTGAGCAGATCACATAGCGAAGCAGGCCGGTAAACGTGGCGACACCAACCTTCTCGACCGCCTGGAAATATATCGACATGGTCATGGCAAGATAGCCCAGGGCAACAGCCAGGATGACGGTACGCGTGGCGTTGGCGGCAACCTCAACGAGCGCAGGATCGCTGCCGGCAAAGAAGGCGCACACCGGAGTGGCGGCAAGCCAGAGCGCGACGGTGACCAGCGCCAGCGTCACAACCTGGTACTTAAGCGTGCAAGAGAGCGTCTCCTTAAGGCGCGCCCAAGCCTTTGCGCCGGCGTTGAAGGCAGCGATGGGCTGCAGGCCATAGGAGAAGCACTGGGCAACCATCATGGTGATGTAGAGGATGTAGCCGTTGATCACGCCAAAGGCTGCGATGTAGAGCGAGCCCATGTCGCCGCCGAGCGAGCCCAAAAGCGAGTTGGCAACGGTGTTAAAGATAAAGGTCGCGCCCTGGACCAGGAAGAACGGGAAGCCGATCTTGAGGATCTGGCCGCAGACGGCGAGGTCGAGCTTAAGGTCGGCCAGGCTAATCTGGAGCTGGGACTTTTTGCCCCCGATGAACCAGAAGATACCGATGGCCCAGATACCGATGGAAAGCCCGTAGTACACGCCGGCGCCCATAACGCCAAACTTGAGCACAAACGTAGAAAGCGCGAGCCAGCAGATGGCAACGATGGCCGAAACGGTCATGAGGTTGGCCTGGACCTGAACCTTCTCGTCCACACGCATCACAGCGGTGACCATCTGGCCAATGACCGTGAGCGGCAGCAGCACGGCGAAGGTGCGCACGCCGGCAACGGTATCGGCCATGATGTCGGGCGTGGCGCCAAAGAATGCGCAGATGGGCTCGGTAAACACGGCCATCACCACAGCAAGCAGCACACTCACAATCGTGGTGAGCCAAAAGCCCTGGCTAAAAGCCTTGCTTGCACCCTTAATGTCGCCGGCACCCAAAAGGTTGCCCACCACGGCGGGCACGCCGGTGCCAAACAGGTTGCCAAAGGCCAGGTTGATGTACTCGACCGACATGATGATCGAGACGCAGGCCAGGCCGTGGGCACCCAGGCCCCAACCCATCACGAGGCCCTCGAGGACCACCATGATGATCTGGGCGAGCATGCCCTGGCCGGTGACGATGGTGTACTTACGCACCAGACCGGGAATCGGTTGGGAGGCGAGCTCGCGCTCCTCCTCCACGGCAGCGGTTACTTCTTCTGCCATTGTTCTCCCCTTTCCTTGAGAGAGTAGTGCTGAATGGATGTCAGGCGGCTGACAACTGGCGCCAAGCCGCCCAACCAAACGATGGCGCTAGGCCTCAAAGACCACCTTGCCGGCGATCATCGTAAGGGCCGCGGTAGCCTCGAGCACCTCTGCCGGCTCGCAGGTAAAGAGATTGCGGTCGAGTACGCAAATGTCGGCTTGCTTGCCGCAGGCGAGTGTGCCGATGCGGTCCTCAGCATGCATAGCGTAGGCGCTGCCGTAGGTGTATGCGCGCAGGGCCTCGGCCATAGTGATTCGCTCCTCGGGGAACCAACCCTCAGGATTAGATCCATCCTCGAGCATGCGGTAGACCGCTCCATAGACTTCCTCCATAGGCTCAAGCCCCACGACCGGGAAGTCGGAGCCCAGATGCACGCAGGCACCGCTCGCGAGCAGGCTATGAATTGGCCACGAGAGCGCCGCGCGCTCGGGACCAACGGCGTCGTCCTTTGCCAAGTCTGCCATATCAAGCAGCATATGCCACGGCTGCATGGCCGGACAGACGCCGAGCTCCGCATAGCGCGGCAAATCCTCAGGTTGAACAGTCTCGTTGTGCTCCATGGAGTGACGACAGCCCATAAGACCGTAACGCTTCTCGCCCTCCTCGAAGCAGTCCAGGATAAAGCGTACGGAACGATCGCCTATGGCATGGATGCGCGTGTCGACACCCCACTCAAGCGCTTTAAGGATGGCTTTGCGCACACGCTCAGGTTCCTCAGCCGGCTCGCCACAGGTCTCGGGAGCATTAGCATAGGGCTCGAGCATCCAAGCAGTATGATCGGAACACACACCGTCAATGAACTGCTTAAAGCCATGCCACTCGACTTGCGTGCCCGGGAAGTCGTATTTCGCCCGAATCTCCTCGAGCGTCATGGCCTCGTCCTCAAAAAGGTCTGTGTACATGAACACGCGCAACGGAAGTTCGCCCTTGCGGTTAAGCTCCGCGAGGAATTTATAGGGGTTATCCATGCTCACAAAAGTGGGGTTTACCATGCCGACTGTCGTAATACCGAGAGCGTTGGCACGATGCGCGGTCTTGGCAAAGGAAGCACTAGCCACCTCGGGGGCAGGATTGTATACCTCATCCAAGAAAAGGGATCCCGCGTTGTTCGAGAAGACCCCAGTGGGGTTGCCAGCTTCATCCCTAAGAATCTTGCCGCCTGATGGGTCTGGCGTTTCAGCAGTAATGCCGATTTTCTCGATTGCGCAGGTGTTGGCGCTAAACGTGTGCACGTCAACCTGCTGCAAAAAGACCGGACGGTCCGAAATGTACTCATCGATCATTGCCGCCGTAGGCATCTCGGGCACGTCCCACTGGAACTGGATAACCTGATAGCCCACGATCCACTCGTTGTTCGGGTGGTCTTCGGCAAACGCCTGCACGCGTTCCATACACTGCTCAAAGCTTGTGCAATCGATGAGATTGACGGCGAAATCGGGATCGGACACAAAGGCGCCCTGGGCATAGTGAGTGTGTGAGTCGATGATGCCAGGCATGACGAGCTTATCGCCATAGTCGCGCACCTCGGTATCGGGCCCGATAAAAGCGTCGAGGTACTTATCCTCGCCGCACGCAACAATCCTGTCACCTGCGACGGCAACGCCGCCCTTGAACGGGGCCAGCCCGTCACCAGTGAACACAGCATTACTTTTGATGGCTAAATCCGCTTTGTCCATATGAGCCTCCTCAGACGTTACAGGACAATGGATGAGCGCCACGATACGACGCGCCCAATCGGTGAGGGAGCATTTGTCGCTCCCTACATGACACGTGCCTACGAGCGGTCGGGTGTCTGTCCAGCGCCCTACGCCCCGTGTCAACACCCATTAACGCACCTCCTGCACAAGCTGCCAAGATGGAAGCGAGCGAACGGACGGCTTAAGAAGGTTTACACGTCTGAGCAGGTATTTTATTGTCAAAGTTTATTGTCGCTTCATTACGCCAAGTGGTCTGCGATGCGCCGTCAGCCGAACCACTCCAGCCTTACGAGCGCCAGAATGTCTCAATCAAGTCGTCACGCGCCTTGACTTCGCTCTTTACATAGATGCGATGCAGGTGAGCCTTGACGGTACCCGGACTAATCACAAGTTCGTTAGCAATATTTTGGACATCGAGTCCACGCAATACGAGTGTAAGCACTTCCTGTTCACGCTTTGAAAGCCCATGCTCGTCCGAGAAAATCACAACACGCGAGACAAGGTCCTCCCGTGCATCACGGCGCTCTGTCGCTACCTCTTCATCGGCACGAGGGTGACGCGAGAACACACGTAAGATATGGCTGAACTGTTTAAATAGCTGAACGGCTGCAGCCACAAACAATAAATTCTCTGAGATATTCCGCTCGCCCAGATACCATAAAAAGGCGCTCACCATCACGTTGTCAACGTCAGGCGTGCAGAATAGGATCATATAGGTATCCTCGATAACCACCATCACGGTAAGCACGCAGGCTATGCGAAAGAACGTCCGAGTGCGCTCAAGATCGAGCCGCTCAGCCCTATTCTCCGTCTTGCGATAGCGAGCGTAAGCATATACCAAGCAGAATGCCATTCCCAAATCGCGCGTAAGCCAAAAAAGATATTGCTGAACCTGGCCCGCAAAGCCAGTACGAGGCACCAGAGCAAGCTGAAGCACGGCGATCGGTACGACATATGCGGCAACGCGCTTAACGGTCACCTCATCGTGTAAGCGAAACGTTACCCAAAGCCATACGCACGCAAGAATCGCCACGCCCAGCGCGCAGCGCAGTAACGGATGTTGAAGCGGCTCATTAAACGTCACCACATAGTCATATTTGAGCCGGTTGTACTCATCAAAGAAGATCACCGACATATCGAAGATATAGAGAAGGAAGCCCGCGGCCGCCACCAAACAATCGCGTCGACGAGTCATGAGCCATATTACGAGTGCAGTTGATGCCGTCACCAATCCAACGCCCATGACAAGAATCGTGTAGATAAAGAATACGAAGCTCATACCACTCTCATTCCGCACACAACCAGCTTGATTCCGCATTACAGTTATGGTAAGACATCGAACGAATACCAAGATCGAAAGGAGATGCCATGGCGCCGATTGCACCGCTCAAGATTATTGTCGCGCCCGCCGCCAAGGCCATCGCCAAGATCGGTTCGACCATGACCTACGATGACGTTCCCTGCATCGTTGATGAGCGCAACGACAGCTGCCCTTACCTGGGCCACGTCCCCTACTTTGCGCCTAAGCTCGTTTCCAATCCCGAGCACCGCGAACAGTAATCCAAGATGCGGCAAGCGCCGCGCAGCTCGCGGAGCTACTGTTTTGGTGCAAAGAAACGTTTTGGTGCAAAGAAACCTGTCCTTCTTGCACCAACGCCGGGATTGTCGACGCTGCGGCCGCGGCGCGATACGAGGCGCGAAACCTCGCCCAGCAACACGGCGATCACCACACCCATGAGAATGGGCAACTTTGCCATTTCGGCGGGCGAGCCGTTGAGCGGCACAATCGTAGCGACAATCGAAAGCACAAGCTCCACCACGGGAATCGCAAGTGCCACCGCAAGCACCTTGCCCTCGAAGGGCGCGCGGAACACGCGCGGGCGATCGTCATATTTGCGCAGGCGCCAAAACGCTGGGAACATCGGGATATAGCTCATAAGCAAAAAGACGACGTTCATCGAGAAGAAAACCCAAAAGACGTCGGAGCCCTCGCCCAGCGGAATCTGAAGCAGTAGTACCAGGCTGGCAAAACAACCGTTAATGATTGCCGAGCCATTGGGCATGCCGGTCTTCTTGGACACCAGCGCAAAGGGACGCGGCATATTGCCATGACGCGCGGCATAGCTCGCCACGTTGTTAACGCCAAAGCTCCAGCAGATCATGTTGGCGAACAGCGTCACCAAAAAGGCCACGCCCACGACCATCGTCAGCGGATGGCTGCGCCCCAACATGGCGGCGACCGCGTCCACAATGCCCGAATCGAGCGAAAGCTGCTCGGTGGGAACCGCGGCTCCAATGCCGATGCCGCAGATAATGTAGATTGCCGCAATGGCAACGCCACCAGCGATAACCGCCTTGGGGATATCGCGCGATGGGTTTTTCATCGTACTGGCAAAGGTCGCGACCACTTCGAAGCCCATAAAGTTGAACAGGATGATCGATAGGTACGTCAACGAATTGGTGTCGCCCAAATCTGGAATGAAGGTCTTAAACGACATATCGTTGGCAAAGCCGTTATTGCAGGCAAACCAGATGCCGACGATTCCCACCACGGCGGTAATGAGCACCTTGATGACGGCACCGCCGTCCATGACCCAATCGGCCTCGGCCACCGGGTGCATCGCCATGACCGTGACGCCCCACACAAAGGCAAGCTCGATGGCAATTCGAACCCCGAGCGAAAACTCGATGCCCCATACCGCATTGATGACACTGGGGAACATACAGGCGATACTTGCCACCCACAGTGGAAAATTGACCCAGTAGCACCAGGAGCAACGGGCGCCCCAACGGTCGCCCAAGCCCAGGCGAACCCAATCGTACAGGCCGCCCTCGGAATCGAACGCCGTACCGAGCTCGGCCACCACCAGGCCATAGGGAAGCAAAAACGTAATGATGAGGAAGATCCACCAGAAGAACTGCACGTTACCCATGGCAGACGCCGGAGCAGCCGCCTCGATGGTAAAGACAACGCAGATAACCGAAAGGATGACCTCGATCAGGGAGAACTTTTTACCTACCATGGCACGCTCCCCCTACAGCAAAAAGGATGGCATCTGTACCGAAGGCGCAGCCCAAGGTAGGGTTGCAGGCCGCGTCACCGGTGCAGGTGCCATCCCAAAGAGAAGAGAGGATGCAATTGTTGGACCAACGCTCGCGGAACAGGCGCGTGTAGATAACGATACGCTGGTACATAGATACTCCGATCAAAACGGTCGCGCTCGCAACCGGAAACTATCAGCAATTGAATACGCGTCTGACCTGGGAAATTCAAGCGAACAATTGGCCTAACCCGCAATAAATCCCAGATCAGACGCTTATTCAATCAAAGAAAAAGGGCACTCCGATGTGGAGGCAACGGAGTGCCCAAAGAAAAGCCAGCCGATCAATCAGGTAGCCCTGTTCGCTTGACCGGCTGGGTTTCTGAGGTGCGGCAGATTCCCGTGAAAGAGGAGCGCCGCGTACTTCGGTACGCAAGCGACGAATGAACGGGAAGGTGCCGTGCCTCAGGAAGCCAGACGATTAAGCCGACGGCTCCTGCTGCGTAATGCAGTGGATATTGCCGCCGCCGAAGACGACCTGCTCGGACTGAACGCCAACGCACTTGTAGACGCCCTCGCCCCAGACCTCGTCATAGATCTTCTGGAGCGTGTCGACGGCCAGCTGGTCGTTCTCGTCGCCGTACTGCGGGACGATAACGCCGTGGTTGGTGACCAGGTAGTTCATGTAGGAAGCGATCAGCGGCTCGTCGGGAACGCGCGGCTCGGCGTTCTCGTCGGCGTCGATGGTGTCGCAGGAAGCCTGGTCCATGAACAGCGGGTTCACGGGCATGCAGAGCTTGTAGACCTTCAGCTTGCGGCCCTTGGCGTCAACGGCGTTGGAGAGGGTCTCGTAGGCAGCGTGGCACTGATCATAGAACGGGTACTCGGGGTCGTCGGTCCAGATGCAGGCCATGACGCCCGGGGCGATGAACGTGGCGACGTCGTCGATGTGACCGTTGGTCTCCTCGGGATCGATGCCCTCCTTGACCCAGATGACCTTCTCGACACCCAGGTAATCCTTGAGGTGCTCGTTCATGTACTCGCGAAGCTCCTCGCTCCAGGGCTCGAACTTCTTGTGGTACTTGGGCCAGATGGACTCGGGATCCTCTTCCTCCTCCAGAACCGCAGAGCAGGTGCGGCCCGGGGAAAGCAGGCACTGGTCGGTAACGACGAGGGTGCCCTCGCCGTCGACGGTGATGGAGCCGCCCTCGAGGATCATGTCATCGGGACGATAGCGACGGCAGCCGGAGAGCTCAGCCATCTTAAGGGCGATCTGCTCGTCCTTGTCCCACGGGAAATAGAGGCCGTCGACGAGGCCGCCGTAGGCGTTGAAGTGCCAGTGGTTGGCGCGCTTCTCGCCCTTGCCGTTGATGACGTAGGTGGCGGCGGTGTCGCGGAACCAGGCGTCGTCGGTGGTCATCTCGATGACGGTGACGTTCTCGTCGTTCTCGAAGACGGCCTTGCAGTTGGCATAGTCGACCTGGTTGGCGCACATATAGACCGGGGTGAACTCGGAGATGGCACGGGCGATGGCGGCATACTGCTTCTGAGCAGGCTTGGCGCCGTGGGCCCAGGTGTCGGTGCGGTGGGGCCAGCCCATCCACACGCGATCCTGCGGGGCGAACTCGGCGGGCATGAAGAAGCCGTCGGCCTTGGGGGTGGACTCGGACTCGGTGATCGTACGCATAAGATTTCCTCCAAATCGAACGATCGTTTGCCGCGGGCGGGTTACCCGCAGCCTAAAACCAAGAGATGGTAGGCGCCCGTTCCCCGGCAAAGGTCGGGGCGCCCGGCGCCGGTTTTCACGGAGTCGCACCGGCAAGCGACGACGTAACCCGGTGTGCGGAGACAAAACGCACGAAGGATACGGAAGAGAGATTGGGGTGGGCGGTGGTTACCGGAGCAATAGCTCACACCCACCCCAGGGAATGGTTAGCAAACCTGTCGCTTGGGCACGCCTCCAAAGAGGCCGGAGTGCCCAGAGTCGGGAGCGACAAGCCCGACGAAGCGCACGTTGGTACGCGAGGAGGGTCGGAGTCCCAGAACCGGATGCTCTAGTTCTCCTCGGCCTCGGCGGCCTCCTCAGCGAGACGCTGGGCTGCGAGCTCAGGGGTCAGACCCTTGTACTCTTCCTTGCGGCCCTTGGCGCTGACAACGCGGACGACCTCGCCGATGAGCACGAGCACGATGAAGATGACGATCATCGGGACCTTGTCGCCAATTTCAGCGGCGGAGAACGGTACCAGCGTTGCAACGATGGCGAGAACCAGCTCGATGCAGGGGATGGCGAGCATAACCTTCATCATGGCGCCCTTAAACGGGAACGTGAAGATGCGCTCACGGTTCGGGTCGTTCTTACGAAGGTTGAGGAATGCCGGGAACATCGGGATGTAGGTGAGCAGCAGGAAGACGACGGAGGTGCCGAAGAGCATCCAGAAGACACCGTTGGAGATGGCGTCGATGGGAACGAGCTGCAGGCACAGCACCAGGGAGGCAACGACAGCGTTGACCAGGTTGGCGCCGTTGGGCATGTCGTCCTCGGAGATCATCGAGGCGAAGACCTTGGGCATGTTGCCGTGCTCGGCAGCGTAGCGAGCGACGGAGTTGACGCCGAAGGACCAAGCAGCCATGTTAGCGAACAGGGTGATCAGGAAGGCGATGCAGATGACCTTGAAGATCATGGAGTCGCCCACCATGGTCTGGACTGCGACGATCATGCCGTAGTCGGGGTCGATGGAGTCGGCCGGCACAGCGGCGCCGATGCCGAAGCCAGCGAACAGGTAGATGACGGCAATAGCCACGCCACCGACAATGATAGCCTTGGGAATATCGCGAGCGGGATCGGCCATGTCATCGGTCATGGTGCAGATGACCTCGAAGCCCATGAAGTTAAAGATGATGATCGACAGGTAGCCAAGAGCGTTGGTGTTGGTGAGCTCGGGCAGGAAGGTGGCAGCGGACATGTCGTTCGCAAAACCGTTCTCCATGGCATACCAAATACCCAGAGCGCCGACGATAACGGCAACGGCGACCTTGATGATAGCACCTCCGTTAAGGACCCACTCGGAGTCGGCCGCCTTGGAGCGCCCCATAAGGTAGACGATCCACACAAAGGCAAGTTCGATACCCATCTTGGCAATTAGGTTGAACTCGACGCCAAAGACCATGCCCAGGATGTCGGGGAACATGGTAGCCAGCGAGGCGATCCACAGCGGGTAGTTGACCCAGTAGTAGTACGAAATGCGGGCGCCCCACTTGTCACCCAGGCCATCGCGTACCCAGTCGTAAATGCCGCCCTCGCCGTCATAGGTGGTGCCGAGCTCGGCGACAACCATGCCGTAAGGGAGCAGGAAGGTCAGGATCAGGAAGATCCACCAGAAGAACTGCTGGTTGCCAATGGCAGCAGCAGGTGCGGCGGCCTCGCAAACGAAGACGACGCAGATGATGGTCGAAATGACCGTCAAGAAGGAAAGCTTTTTCTTTCCGTCGCTCATGATGAGCTCCTTCGCTCAGTCTTGGACAGATCCGAGGCCCTAAGGTATTAAGGCAATTGCCTGGGCCTCGGTGAGCGGGCGACAGGAGACGAGCATCCGCCGCCCGCAAAAGTGCTTTAAGAAGCCTTGAGGCTTAGAGCTGCTCGAGAGCCTCGAGAGCGGCGTGGAGCTCAGCCTTGGCGGAGTACTCGACGTCCTCGTCGTTGAGCGGAGTGCGCTTGCCCAGGGCGGCAAGGAGAGCACGGATGGAGTGCTTGCGGTTCTCGGCCTCGACCCAGCACAGGGAGCGCTCGGGATCGTCCATGACCTCGTCGACGACTTCCTCGTTGCGGGTGGCCGGCAGGCAGTGCATGAACTTGGAGTTGGGGCCGGCGAAGTTTATCATGTCCATGGTGACCTGATACTTGGGATAGAACACGTCCATGTAGTTCTCGCCCGAGACCTCCTCGTCGTACAGGCCATACCACACGTCGGTGTAGATGAAGTCGGCGCCCTTGATGCACTCGATGTCGTCGGAGATGACAACCGAGCCGCCGGAGACCTTGCAGTTCTCCTCGGCGATAGCCATCATCTGCTTGCCGAACTCGGCGCGCTCCTCGACGGTGCCAACGTGCAGGCCGCCGTCGGGGATCTGGTGGCCCTTAGGTCCAAACTGGACAAACTTCATGCCGACCTTGGAGGCGATGAACATGAGGGAGACGCAGACCTGGGTGGCGTCGCCGATGAAGGCCAGGGTGCAGTCCTCGATCTTCTTGCCCTCGGGGAGGTTCTCGAGCATGGTCATGAGGTCGCCCATCTCCTGCGTGGGATGGTTGAACTCGGACATGCCGTTGATGACGGGCACAGCGGAGCCCTCGGCGAGGCCGACGACGTCCTTGTGACGGTCAACGCGAGCCATCATGATATCGAGCAGCGAGCCCATAACGCGAGCGGTGTCGCCCAGGGACTCGTGACCGCCGAGCTGGATGGTGCCAGGGCCATAGAACTGAGCATGGCCGCCGAGGTCGGTCATAGCAGTCTCGAAGGAAAGACGGGTGCGGGTGGAGACCTGCTGGAAGATCATGCCAAGGCTCTTGTTACGGAGCAGGTGCGGATAATAACCGTCAACCTTGATGGCCTTCTTCATTGCCAGGCCAAGATCCTCGATAGCCAGGATCTGCTCTTTGGTGAAGTCGTTGGTGTCGATGAAATCCTTAGGCAGTGCCATATCGATTTCCTTTCCGCCGGTCTTGCCGACTATTAACTATGAGGCGCTCGAACATCACGCCTCGTGTTGACAAGACCATCATTCACCCGTATGCAATTTTTACCTAGTTTATTCGGGATTAAAGACCGTTCACGGAGTTACACCCTCTCTAATCCAATATAAACCCGCAGGTCAAGAGTTTACAGGGGGTTTACCGTCTGGAACCGCGAACGGTATACGGCTATGCTGTATCTTGGCGTTTAATCCGCAATGGAACGACCGGCGGAGGCATGTATACCCGGGGGATATAGCGGGCTCCATAAGGGATCAAAATGAGACAGGACGGTGACAGATGGACACACTCATGTTCTTCTATACCCAAGCGATACTCGTAATCTGCATTGTGACGGCAGTGCTTTCGCTTGCCGCCTATGCCTCGTCCCGTCGACGCTTCTTTATCTATGGCAGTGGCGTTTTTATTTGCTACGCCATCGAAATGACTGAGATCTTCTTTTTTGAATACACGTTGCAAAACGAGAGTTTTCCGGCCAGCGACTATTACTCAATTACCATGCCTGTGTTGCGGACCCTTGTGGCGACCGCTTCACAGGCTTTTATTTGGCTGATTGCCATGGACTTGCTCGATAAGCATTCTAAAAAGCAGTTCGCTATCCCCGTCTTAACGTTTTTGCTGTGCGAGTCGCTGGCTATCGTCGCAGTCCCCTCCGGCCCCATGCGTCAGTGGATCTACTACACGATACGCCAGGCATTCCTTGTCTTTGTGGGACTGTATATCTTATGGACGGCTCATAGGAGTACAAAGGTTGAGCTGAAGGCACGCGTCAACAACCAGCGAAAGCACCTGATTATCGGCGCTATTCTGGTCGGTTGCATCGTTGCCGAGGATTTCTACAACATCCTGGTCATCCCCATGAGTCTGGCACCCTCTTGGCTGCAGCTATATCTGTCCGAGCGCAACTTTAGCGAGAACTTCTTTGCGTGCTACTTTGCGATTCTGTTGATTATCTACTCCTACCACGTGCTTTCAATCCGCATGCAGGAGGCGCCCGAGGAAAAGAACGTCAGCGATCTTGATCGACACATCGAAGAGCAGATGCCCTTCTATCGCAACGCCTACAAGCTCTCCAACCGCGAGACCGAGGTTATGCGTCTGGTCGTACTGGGCAAGTCGAACCAGGAGATCGCTGACGAACTCTTCCTTGCTGTGGGCACCGTCAAGACCCACATCCACAACATCCTGGTCAAAACCGAGCAGCAAAACCGCACCACGCTCATCCTCCACTTTTGGAAGCGCTAACCTACCAAAAAGGGACAGGTTTATTTTGGTCGGTTTTATCTGGGCAAACGTCAAGGCCGCCGCGAGGGAACTACTTTCCCTCGCGGCGGTTTTCTGGCTCACGCTTCCTTTCGTCTCAATCTGTAACATATGGAGACCAAATCGCCGTCTTACTGTTACAGATCGAGACGAGTTACAGAACGCGCGTCGAATAATCTCAATCTGTAACAGGTAGAAGCGTTTTTGCCAGTCAGATGTTACAGATTGAGATAAACGCAGGAGCGGCAGCGTTAGAACAATCCTCCGCAAAGTAATTCGGAGAGAATCTGGTCCTAGGGTTATCTACCAGGTACGATATGTGCACTTATATTTCGTCTCAAACCCAGGCATTCCGTTGCCGCGTGGGCTTAACGCTGCACCTGTATAGAGGATCGTTTGCCCCGTACGAGAATACGAAGTTTTGAAAGACAGCCTCTTGTATGTCTGGTCGAAACAATCAACATTCTCGCTCGGGTAGCTCGCGGTGGAGAACGATTTGTAGGTGTCCAAGACATCCGCCGTCACAAGACGACAAGGTGCAACAGAACCCGTATCTGGCTGCGCCGTCGCATAATTGGGAATTGTGGCCATCGACAGGGTAAGCATAAAACATGCGAACATTGCCTTCACAAAGTTCTTCGTTACATGGCGTTTCATGGTTATCTTCCTTTCCTAGTTTTACTGTCGTTCGTCTTGAAAAGCTGCGCGTATACATTACCGATCCACTTCGAATCACCTCCCATTTCTCTGGTAACGACACGCGAGTCATCCCCTGTGAGCAATACGGAGGCATCGCAGAGCGATTCGAGGTTTCCGATAAGATGAGAAGAGATAATGACATGTGCTCCTCTACCCGCTTCATCTCTAAGAGCATTCGAAACAATCGCAACGTGTCTCACATCAAGTGCATTCATGGGCTCATCCAAAAGGACGACTTCGCAATAGGACATATACGCCATCG
>CABSBK010000003.1 GCA_902475865.1 uncultured Collinsella sp. | reverse complement strand
TATTTACCGTCCAACAGACGCAGGTGCTTAAGCGAGAGGTCGAGAATCGGCGCAGAGTGCGTCAACGCCCCCGAGCTGATAAAGTCAACGCCCAGGTCGGCGAGCGCGCGGATATTGCTGGCATCCACATTGCCCGAGCACTCGGTCTTGGCGCGACCGGCGATAAGCTCAATCGCGGCAGCCATGTCGTCGTGGGTCATGTTGTCGAGCATGATGATATCGGCGCCGGCCTCCACAGCCTCGCGCACCATGTCCAGGTTCTCGCACTCGATCTCGACCGTCGCGGTAAATGACGCATGGGCGCGCGCCATCTCAATCGCGCGTGCCACGCCACCGGCGGCGTCGATGTGGTTGTCCTTGAGCATGACAGCCGTCGACAGGTTATAGCGGTGGTTGCTGCCACCGCCGATCTCGACTGCAGCCTTCTCGAAGACACGCATGCCCGGCGTGGTCTTGCGCGTGTCGACAAGCACGGTCTTGGTGCCCTCTAGCGCAGCTGCCATCCGATGCGTGTAAGTAGCGATGCCGCTCATGCGCTGCAGGTAGTTGAGCGCCACGCGCTCGCCCGAAAGCAGTACGCGCGCATCGCCGCGCACCTGGCCCACGTGGTCGCCGGCGTGCACCTCGTCACCATCGGCAACATCAAACAGCACCGAGCTCTGCGGATCCAGCAGCTCAAAGGTGCGAGCGAACACGTCCAGGCCGGCGATGATGCCATCGGCCTTGGCGATGAGCTCCACCGTGGCGGGACGCGCCGTGGGGCACACGCTCGCCGTGCTCACGTCCTCAAACGTAATATCCTCGCGCAGGGCCTGCAGGATCAGATCATCGACGACGAGCTTCATGGTAATGGGATTCATGGTCTACTCCTCCACGGCCTGCGTGCCGGCGGCACGGGCCAAATCATCGATTGCCAGGGTGTCGGCGCTCAGGGCGCGATGACGGCCATCGAGCGCGGGATCGCCCGCCTGCTCTACGACCAGTGACTCGCCGGTACGCATGTACCACGCGACGCGGCGACCCCAGACCAGTGCCTCGAGCAGGCTGTTTGATGCAAGGCGGTTCTTGCCGTGAACGCCGTTGCAGGCCGTCTCGCCCGCGGCGTAGAGCTCGGGCATCGAGGTGCGGCCGTCCTTGTCGACCCACACGCCGCCCATAAAGTAGTGCTGCGTGGGCGTAACGGGAATGGGCTCGTCCAGGATGTCGCGGCCGTCCTCCAGGCAGCGTGCGCGGATGTTGGCGAAGTGCCCGGTCACCACGTCGCGCTCGACGGGGGCAAAGCTCAGCCACTCGTGCTCGGTGCCGTCCTGCTTCATCTGCTCGCGAATGGCGGCGGCGACCACATCGCGCGGCTGGAGCTCATCGGTAAAGCGCTCGCCGGCGGCGTTGAGCAAAATCGCGCCCTCGCCGCGGCAGCTCTCGCTGATCAGGAAGGTACGGCCCGGCTGCGGCGAGAACAGCCCCGTGGGGTGAATCTGCACGTAGTCCAGGTGCTCCATCTTAATGCCATGCTCCTGAGCGATGTAGCAGGCATCGCCCGTGAGCTGCGGGTAGTTGGTCGAATGGTCGTATACGCCGCCGATGCCGCCCGTCGCCCACAGCGTGTGGCGGGCATGGATCTTAAACGGCTCGCCGGCATGCACGCCCTCGGCGGCATTTGCCAGTTCGTCGGCGGGACGAACCGAGTTGTCCTCGTCCACGGGAACGGCGACGACGCCGGTGCACACCGTGGCGCCGTCACGCTCGCCCGTCAGGATGTCGGTCATGGCCACGTGCTCCAAAATCTGCACGTTATCCAGCTTGCGAACGGCCTGGAGCAGCTTGGTTGTGATCTCCTTGCCCGTAATGTCGGCATGGAAGGCAATGCGCGGGCGGCTGTGCGCGCCCTCGCGGGTAAAGTCGAGGCTGCCGTCGGCCTTGCGCTCAAAGTCCACGCCCATGGCCAGCAGGTCGTTAATAACCGAGCGGCTCGAGCGGATCATGATGTCGACGCTCTCGCGGCGGTTCTCGTAGTGGCCGGCGTGCATGGTGTCCTCAAAGAAGGCATCGTAGTCCGAGCCTTCGGGCAGTACGCAGATGCCGCCCTGCGCGAGCATCGAGTCGCACTCATCGATAGCGCCCTTGGAGAGCATGGTCACGCGCGTGCTCGTCGGCAGATTGAGGGCCGCGTACAGGCCCGCCACGCCACAGCCGGCAATGACGACGTCGCACTCCATGTCGGGGTATTGTTTGGTTTCCACAGGAATCCTCTCCCTTGTAATGTGACATAAGGGACTGCCCCTCATGTCACATCGTTCTAGCGCGCCGCGTACTCGAGCATGCGGTCGAGCGTAATTTTGGCCTGGTCGGCCGCCTCGTCCGACACGCCGATCTGTACCTCGCCCTCGCCCGTCTCCAGGCATCGCACGAGCTTTTCGAGTGTGATGAGATCCATGTTGACGCAGGTGGGCTGCACCGCGGGAAAATAGAACTTTTTGCCGGTGCCCTCGCAGCGGCGCTCGAGCTCGTAGAGCACGCCGCGGACCGTCACGATGATGAACTCACTCGCGTCCGAATCCTCGGCGTACTTGATGATGCCGGCGGTGGAGCCGATGTAGTCGGCCTCGGCAAGGACGTCGGCCTTGCATTCGGGGTGCGCCAGCACGAGCGCGTCGGGATGTGCCTCCTGCGCATCGACGATCTGCTCGACGGTGATGATGTGATGGCGCGGGCAATAGCCATTGTTGAGGATGACGTGCTTTTGCGGCACCTGCTCGGCTACGAAGCGGCCCAGGTTTTGATCGGGGATGAACAGGACGTGCTGCTGCGGCAGCTCGGACACGATCTTGACGGCGTTGGAGCTGGTGACGCACACGTCGCTCCAGCTCTTGATCTCGACCGTCGAGTTGACGTAGCAGACCACGGCAAGGTCGTCGCCGTACTCGGCGCGCGCCGCATCGACCGTCTCGCGCTTGACCATGTGCGCCATGGGGCAGTCCGCGCCCGGCTCGGGCAGCAGCACGGTCTTGGTGGGGTTGAGCAGCTTGGCGCTCTCGCCCATAAACTCCACGCCGCACAGCACGATGGTCTGCTGCGGCAGGCTCTTGGCGAGCTTTGCCAGGTAGAAGCTGTCGCCGACGTAATCGGCAACGGCTTGGACCTCGGGCGCCACATAGTAGTGCGCCAAGATCACCGCGTCACGTTGGGTTTTTAGTTGCTGAATGGCCTCGACGAGCTCTGCGGGCACCAGTGCCGCGCGCTCCGTTGCCGTCGTTGCCGATGCTAGGCCGGCCGCGATATCGCGCGCAAGCTCCGACGCATCCATGTTCGCGCTCTGTGCCATCAAGGCCCCTCTCTTTTGGCGAATCTTGGGGCTTTAGTATGACACCTAGGTTTACAGCTGACAAGACAGCTGTAAACCTAGGTGTAAAGTTGAAATAAAGATTCAATCATGCGGCAGGTCCATTTTCGAACTGGCAAGCTGAGGATAGTCGAAAATGGACCTGCCGCACGGTTCGAGCAGCCCGTTTTGTCTTGGCCCGAGAAGCGGTAGGCATAAAGCGGGTCCGGATCGCTCGATCCGGACCCGCTGGGAACTGGCATGCGGTTAAGCGCGGCGCTTCATGGCCCACGCCAGCAGCAGGGCTGCCACACCGGCAGCGAGTACGGCACCGGCCATGGCGTACGCGCTGTCGCCGGACTGAGGCAGCGTCTCCTTGCCAGCCTTCTTCTTAGGCTTGGAAGTCGTAGTCGTGGTGGTCGTAGTCGTGGTGGTCTGGCCAGGAGCGGGCTTGGCAGCCTCGGCAACGGTGAAGGTCGTCTCGGCAGTGCCCGTAGCCGAAACCACGCTCAGCTTGTGTTCGCCCACGCCGAGCGTCTTTAGGAAGCTCGCCTTGAGCGTCACGATCGTAGAGCCCTCGGTGAGCACGTAGTTCTCGGCGGCGACCTCCCTATCGTCGACCAGCACCTTCTGGAAGAACTCAATCGGCGCGCTCGAGCGGAAGCTCAGGTCCTTGGCGGCGTCGACCACCATCGTCTGGCCCTTGCCGTCGATGATCTCGGGTGTCAGAATCGCGATCTCCTCGGACTTGCCCTTCTCACGGCAGACGGTGCACTCCTGGTGCTTCTTGCCCTTGGTCTCGGTGGTCGCCGGCGTATCGACGACCCACTCAAAGGTATGCTCGGCCTTGTCGAGGACTTCGCCGCAGCGGCAGACATGCCAGTGGTTCTTGGCGTCGTGTGCCCAGCCGGAGCCGTCGGGCTCGTGCTTAAGCACGCCCTCGACCGTCACATTCACGTCGTGCTCGACGTCCTTAAGCTCAAAGGTGCCGGCGTCGGAGAGCTTAACGGCCTTACCGTCAACCTTTACGGCGTAGTCCTTGCCCGCAAAGTACGCACTGTCGATGCTCATGGCGAGTTTTGCGGAGCCGTGCCAGTCGAGCTCGGTTGCCGTCGAGGTGAGCGTGTAGCCAACCTGGCTGCTCGGCAGCGTCACGACGAGCTTGCGACCGGTAGCCACGGTGACCTCGGTGACGGAAGACGCGTCGTAGTTGGCCTTGGCCTGATAGCGCACCTCGTACACGCCGGCGGCGAGATCCTTGAGCTCGGTCACGCCCTCGCCCACGGCCTGGTACTCGGCAGCGCCCTTGGCGCGCCACTCCATGGTGGCGTCGACGCCCGTGATCTTGCCGTCGCGCTTGCCACTCACGGTCTCGGCGGTGGCCTGGACCTTCGGCGCGTCCTGAGCGGCGTTCTTGATGGAGAACTCGCACGTCAGGCCCTCAGTCGGCAGCGCGTAGTTGCCAGCGGCCTTGCCCGTCAGCGCACCGAGGGTCGCCGTGTAAGAAGTGCCGGCCTCGGTCTGGGAGCCCTCGACGGTCGCGCCGAGGTCATCATTGCCGATAACATTGCCGAGCGTGGCCACAGGGCAGTGCTCCTTGCCGTCATAGGTGAACTCGGTGGTGCCCCACGTCACAGTGAGCAGACGCTGGTTGATGGTGAACATGCCGTCGACGAACGTGATGCTGTAGTTGGGGTTTGCACCCTCGGGCTGCGTCAGCTGCAGAGCATAGCCGCCCTCGCGCACGTTGTCGTCATCTTCGCGCTCGATCTCGAGGCCCTGAAGCGTTTCGCCCGCGACGAGTTTGCCAGAAGTGACATCCCACGTAAACACGGGGTCAGCCTCGCCGTAGGTCTTAGAATCGTCCTGGGCGGTGACCGTAATCGCGCGCGGCTTGACCTCGAGCGTAACCTCACCCTCGGCCTTCACACCGTCGATCGTCACCTTATAGGAAACAGTCAGTGTGCCGACGTCCTTGATCTTGGGGGCCTCGGGAGACCAGTTCTTGCCATCGGCGCTGTACTGGGCCGTCGCGCCCTCGGGCAGTCTCGTCGCATCGACCGTGTGATACGCACCGTCGTACTCGCCGGAGTAGCCAACGATAGCGGCAACCGGAATCTCGACTGCAGGCAACGCATGCCCACAGACCGTGCACTGCTGATGCTTGGAGCCGGCCTCGGTTGCCGTGGGCGTCTTGTCGACAACCCACTCAAAGGTGTGCGTGGCCTCGTCGATTTTCTCGCCGCAGGCGCACTCGTGCCAGTGCGTATTATCGTTGGAGAGCCACTTATCGTTCACGGCCTCGTGCTTGCGCACGCCCTCGACCGTGATGGCGGTATTCTCCTCGACATTGCTCAGGGCGAACCTTCCGCCCTCGTTCTTCTCGAGAACCACACCGTTTGCCTTGACAGCAAAGTCGTCGCCCGCGTAGTAGCCATCGGAGATCTTTACCGAGAACTCCACGCTTTCGTGCCACTGCAGCCTGTTCGGGCTATGCCACACTATCGAGTACGCGTCATTTTTCTCGGAAAGGCTGACGTTCAGGTACTTGCCCTTGCCGACATGCACTTCCACAGGCGTGGACGGCATGTAATTATTGGTCTCGGCATACCAGACCTGGTAGTCGCCAGCGGCAAGATTCTCAATCTTACCGTCTTCGGAAACCATGGTCTCGCCATCGGCGTCCCCGGCTTCGGTGCGGAACAGGCGGTAGGCGACGCCGCCGCGCGCGCCTTCGATCTTGCCGTCGCACTTGCCACGGATGGTTTCGGCGGTAGCCTTCAGGCCCTGAGGCTTCTCCTGCTCGGCCTTATAAATCGTGTAGGTATACTCAAGGTTTTCGGTAGGAAGGGCGTAATTCTTGATGACCTCGGGGTCGCCGTCGAGGCCCGTCACCTTTGCCGGATAGCTGCCGGCATCGATGCCCGTCGCGTTCTCGACCTCATAGGAAACCTTACCCTCGTCACCCTCGGCAACATTGCTGACCGTGACCTTGGGGCCCTGAGGCTTGCCGTTATAGGTATACGTTCCGACCGCCCAGCCAACACCAATCTGGCGCTTGGTGATCTCGAACGTGCCGGTCTGGAGAAGCGTCAGTTCATAGTTACCCTGCCTGATCTTGTCCACCGTGTTGAGGGGCTCGCGCTGCTCAATCGTCAGCTTATAGGCGCCCACGTTCTCGCCGGGCTCACGGTGAATCTTGAGCCAAGAGAGCGACTCGCCATTGGGGATCGTGCCCTCAACAGCCTCGAGTTTAAAGTTCGGATCGTCATAACCGTACACCTTTGAAGCATCCTTGGGCTTCACCGTCACCGGACAGGGATCGACCTTAAGCTCGACTTCGCCCTTGCAGGACTCACCAGACACGAGCTTTGCCTTAAACTCGAAGGTCTTGGTGCCGGCATCGCGGATGCTCGGAGTCGTTTCGAGCCACAGCGTATCGCCCTTCATGCGGTACTGGATAGATGCGATGGTATTGGTGTCAACCGTCACGCCGTGCCACTCGCCATCGTAGGTGCCCGAGTAGCCCTTGATGCCGAAGGCGGGGATCTCGACAGGCTCGCGCTCGTAGCCGCACGTCTTGCAGCGCTCATGCTTGGAACCGGGCTTATCAGCCGTAGCGGCCTGGTCGACGACCCACTCAAAGTCATGCTCTGCGCGGTCAACGTCCTCCTTGCCACAGGTGCAGGTGTTCCAGTGTTCGGCGCCGTCGTGTTTCCAACCGCTACCGTCGGCCTTCTTAGGGCCGTCCTTAACCTCAACCGTCAGGGCCTCGGAGGCGTTATGGTTACGGTCGGCCTTAAGGCGAACGCTGTATTTGCCAGCGGCGAGGCCCTTAACCGACGTCTCGCCTTCGGCAATCCACTGATAGTCGCCGGCGGCCTCGGCTTTCCATTCGTAGGTGTTATCAATCCCGTCGATGCTGCCATCCGCCAAGGCATGCCCGGTCGCGGCCGTCGTCTTGACATCCTTGGGAGCGGCCTGATCGGCGGGGGCGATCTTGATCTTAAGCTCTCCCTCCACCGGCACGTAGTCGGGTGCGGTAATGCGGTACTTAATTGTCTCGGCACACACGTTGTCATAGACATCGCGCGTGACATTGGTATAGGAGGGGATTCGGTCTTCGTACAGCAAGCCACCATCGACGCTATATTCGACCTGCATGCCCTCGGGGGCGTTGTCAACCGTCACCGACGGCGAGTGAGCCTTGCCATCATAGGTGCCGTCAAAGCCCTTGGCCTGAACATTCTCGAACTGCGTGCCGTAGATGCTCCAGTAGAAAAACTTGCAGGAGTAAATTGACTCGTAGGATGCGAAGTTTCCCAGGCCCCAGAGCTGGCTCCGGTACGCACCTGGATCTTTCTCCGAAACCGATTCGCCCCAAGCGAGGCGTTCGAAATCGACGCCCTCTTTAAGCTCGATCCATTCGTCGCCAAGCTTATACGTCACCTTAATGCGAGGCGTTATCTCCTCGCCCGTCCACTTATAAGACGGAACGTCGTTGAGCACGTCACCGTTGCTGAACCTGACGCTATCCTTCAGCTTGTCGTAGCCGATGACTTCGATCTTGCAAAGATCCTTGCGGTTGGAGTCCTTCTCCGCAAGCGAGGCGGGGTTGATCTTGAACACGCGCTCGAGCGTAACATCGCTTTGTCCCTCGATGGCAACCGTCGCCACCACGCGATAGGTGCCCGCATCGCACGGCTGCGACCCTTCCATCTCGATGCCCACGGTGTCATTCTCATCCGCGCAACGGTAAAAGCGTGCGCACACAATCTTTACCTTGCCCTGGGCCACAGCGTTGTCCTTTTGAGACGGCTTAGTCGTAGCAAGCACGGCGTCGCGCTGTTTGCCGTTGTAGGTAAAGCTCAGGTCGCCTCTCTTGGACGACATCAGCGAGATCGTCTCGCCGTCCCTGGAGTAGACACAGTGTGAGGCCTCATACTGTCCTTTGCACGTAGCCGCGATGCTGCACCCATCCTTGTTGGCGGAATAGGTCCACTCGTGCTCGTGCTTGCGATGGATGACCTTGACCTTGTCACCGGTAACGTCGTATGCAAGGTCGGCGTTGGCAAGCTTGAGCCTGCTCGCAAGATCCTCCTGCGAAAGATCGCTCGTGCCAAGGTTCACATACTCATAGTAGTAGTACTGCTTATTGGACTCGGGATCGAACTTGGTATCGTCGACAGACAGGACGGCTTCGCCCGCAAAAGACTTATCGACGTGAACCTTACCGTAGCTACCGACATCGGACGCATCGACACCCTTCGCCTTGGCCGTAGTGACCTTCGTGTTGCCAGCGAGCGCCACAGAACCAAGGGCATAAATTGCGCAGCGTTTCTCGTCCTGACCGCTTATGTCGCGACCGTTGAAATAATCAGAGGGGAACACGAACGAATCGTCGATAACCGTACCGTTTATGGTGCACGACGCATCCTTTGCCACCGCAATGGCACTCGTCATGTGCATCTGATATTGAATATCCCACACCTTGAACATATAAGAGCAGGGTCCATTCCATGACGTGTTATTTGTTGAACGAATGCTGCAGTTATTCAGAGCAACTATGGCATTTTTGACGCCAATATTGCCCGCATGCACATGGCCGCTCTCGAACTTCATCTCGTCGCATGCAATCATTCCCTGACTGTTGTTTTCGAACGTGCAGCCGCTCAACGTGACCTTGGGGGACTTCGCTCGCCCGACCACGCTCAAGGCGCCGACGCAGTCATCACTATTATTCTTAAACGTGCAGTTGACAAACGTTGCATCCACCGCGACCTGGCTGCCTCTGATAGTCACAGGTGCCGGCGAGGCTTCGTAGATTTCATTATCCTGGTCAACCTTGAATGCGTTGTTCTTGCAGCATTTCCAACCGCTGACATTCACGTTCGTGAAGCTGGCCGTCTCCCCCGCACCCATGGTTCCATAGAGCGTGATTGCCCGAACGGTATCATCGTTATCGGTCCTTGAAACAAGCTTGAGGTTTTTCACGACAAGGTTGAGGCTCTTGCCTGTATTCGGCTTATCGACACCTCCACGCGCTTCGTAATCGTTGCTATCGCTCAAAAACGTTTTTCCATCACAGCGGACCTCGGTCGAGGCGCCCGAATCACCGATGAACTCGACGTAACCGCCCTTAAGCACAAAGAGAGGATGCTGCGAATACGTGAGGTCACGCTTGACGGTCAGCGGGCCGCCCAGAGACGCGCTGTTGGTGAAATACAGGCGAGTCGGATTCTCCTTGGTACCGCCCTCGACCTCATAGTGGTCGATATCGACCGTACCGGCAAACCAGTAGTCTTTGCCGCCGGAAAGTTGGATTACGTCGCTTTCGCCATACGAAAGCTCACTTTTCAAGTGTTTAGGTTTGGTCGCGGTGTACGGATACGCCTCCGCTACCGTAGGCGTGGCGAGCGTCGTCGCCGCACCCCCAAACGCCAGCGCTGCAGCCAGCACGCAAGCAGCAAGTCTGCGCATCCCCATCTTCTTCTCCCTCATCACAGCTCCCCTTACCCCTATGCTTTCGCAATGTTCGTTATCGCCTGGCGCCGGCGGCCGGCATGATTCCCCGTCCGACCGCCGGCATCGATTGACGTGTGTATCCATGGAGTATTGTGCGGTCGTCAAAACTAACGCCCCACCGCTTGGCGCGAGTTGCACGCCTTGGGGCGCAAATGGGACACGCCTCCGCGGGCGGCGCGCACCCAATGTGGCAAAATCGAACTACTAAGGGGGCTCGAATGCTCAAGATTATCGCCTGCGACGACGACGTCGCTTTTCTAGATAGACTGCACCGGATGATCGACCGCTGGTCGACCGAGACGGGCACGGCAGTCGACGTTGCGCTCGTCACGCGCGGCGAGGACCTGCTGGCCCGCCATGCTGCATCGCGCGCCGACATCATTCTGCTCGACATGATCATGCCGCTCGTCAACGGCATGGACACCGCGCGGGAGTTGCGCCAATCCGATACCGCTGTGCGTCTGGTGTTCCTCACCTCGTCGCCCGAATTCGCGCTGGAGTCCTATGAGGTCCGCGCCTTCGACTACCTGCTCAAGCCCGTAGCGTACGAACGCCTGGCGCAACTACTCGACGAGCTTTCGAGCATGCGACCCGCCGCGACCGATGAGCTCGTAACCAAAACGTCCTTTGGCTACCATGCCCTACGCCTGTCCGATATCGAATACGCCGAGGCCCGCAACAAGCACGTGGTATTCCACCTGCGCGACGGGCGCGATATCGAGGCGCTCGAACCGTTCCGCAACATCGAGGACCAGCTAGCTAAAAACGCGAGCTTCTTTAAATGCCACCGCAGCTACCAGGTCAACCTGCGCAATATCGACCATTTCAACCGTACGGATATCGTCATGCGCTCGGGCGCTTGCATCCCGCTGGCGCGCAGCTGCAAGCAGGGTTTCCAGGATGCCTACTTTGCGGCACGGTTCGAGGGCGGGAGGCGCTAATGCTCCCCACGGCCGAGATGATACTTTGGGTCATCCACCACGCAACGACCCTGCTTTTTGACGTTTTTGCCTCGGCGGCGCTTTGCGGCATCGAGATCAACCGGCGTCATACGCTTGAGCTGGTGATGGTCAGCGCCGTAACCGGATGCACATTCGGCCTCGCCAATGCCGTCGGCGGCGAGCTTTTCGCCCGTCAGGCATATCCGCTCATCGTGCATCTGCCGCTCGTCATCTATCTGTGCGCGCGCTATCGCCTGAGCCCGCTGCTCGTTATGCTGGGCGTCACCAGTGCTTATCTGAGCTGCCAGTTCAGCAACTGGATGGGCATCGCCGCGCTCACCGCCACCGACTCGCAAATCGCGTACTACGTGGCGCGCATTATCACCACGGCCGTCGTCTTTGCGATCCTGCTGCATTGGGCAAGCGACATCGGTCCGCGCTTGGCGGTCAAAACCCCCACCGAGCTCGAGATTCTGCTCATCCTGCCGCTCGTCTATTACATCTTTGACTACGCCACCAACGTCTACACCACGCTCTTCCACTCGGGCTCCGTGGTGACGGTTGAGTTTTTGGCGTTTGCGCTTTGCGCGTTCTACCTTATGTTTCTTGCTGTGTATCTGCGCGAATACGAGGCGAAGGAAACCGCCGAGCGCGAGCGCTGGATGCTTGCGACCCGCGACAACGCAGCCATCAAAGAGCTCGAGGCTTGGCGTCAATCTGGACGCGAGCTTTCGGCTCTCCGCCATGACATGCGGCACTTCCTGCGCGGCCTTGCGGCTTTGATCGAAGAGGGCCGCATCGACGAGGCACTCGAGCGCATCGACGAGCTCTGCGAGACGAACGACCGCACCGCCGTGCGCCGCTACTGCGCCAACGACACGGTCAATATCGTGCTTTCGTCATTTAGCTCCGATATCAACCGAAACGGCATCACCGCCGATTTGCGCGCTGCCGTGCCCGAGAGCGTCCATGTAGCCGACGTCGATCTGTTTAGCGTGCTCTCAAACGCCCTGGACAACGCCATCGTCGCCGCAAGCGCCGCTCCCCAGGGCAAGCGATTTGTCGATCTGGACCTGCGTTGCGAGGACGGGCAGCTGCTCCTTTTGGTCTCCAACACGTTTGGGCGCCCGCCGCGCATGGTCGACGGCATGCCCGTAGCCGGGCACACCGGACACGGCTTTGGAACCAAAAGCATTAAGCTTGCCGTCGAACGTATGAACGGCAACTGCCAGTTTCGCATCAACGGCGACCGGTTTGAGCTTCGCGCCGTGATGTAAGGGCGCGACAAGTCGGCGCCGCGCTCGACCCGTCAGGGCCGCCTTGCCGGCTCCGGTCCGCTACAGCGGCGCGGCTGCCGGGGTCAGTTGCTTGATGTATGCCCACATGCGCTGCTTGGCGGCTTTGTCAGTGAGCGCCGCCTCAAAACCGTCGAGCGCGAGCACGCGACGACCCTGCACATGGGCGACCAAGCCGGGCTTGAGCATGGCGGTATCGAAGTCGTCGATTGCCACGAGCATGTCGGCATAGGTCTCGCGCATGGTATCGGCCGCGCGATCGTCCAGCAGCAGGACCGCCTCGGGGTCCAAGGCCTCGAGCGCCTCGCGGAACAGCTCGCACGGCAGGCCCTCGCCTGTCGCAACCGCCCCATCGCCCGCGCCGGCAACACTTGCCAGCACGCAAAAATCCTCTGGTGCGTAGCCGATGGCGCCGAGCGCTTTGCGCAGCGCAGCACCGTCCGGACCGGCAGCCAGCTCGCCGCCCGCACGCTCGGCATCGTCTAAATCACCTTTTACCAGCACAATCGGCGAGCACGCGTTTCCTGCGATACGCACGCCGCGGCCCGCGAGCGATGCGAGCTCCTGCTCGGTCGCCTGGGCGATAGCTTCTTTTTTCTGGCTTTGTGACGTGGGCATGCGCTCTCCAATCGTTTGCGTGCCCACCATTATATAAAAGAGCCGCCCGCGAGTGGTTGCATTACGGGCCGTTGGGTATAAGCACGGTCGTACTGAGTTTTACGCGGCCGAGCCGCGTCGCACTATGGAGGTCACCATGGCTGACATTAAGCAGATTACCCCCGAGAACTTCGATTCCGTCGTTAACGGCAGTCTTCCCGTGCTGGTTGATTTTTGGGCACCGTGGTGCGGTCCCTGCCGTTCGCTCTCGCCCATTGTTGACGAAGTGGCCGACGAGCTGGCCGGCAAACTCGCCGTCGCCAAATGCAATGTCGACGACAATCAGGACCTGGCCATGAAGTTTGGCGTTATGAGCATCCCCACGCTGGTTGTCTTTAAGAACGGCGAGGAAATCGACCGCTCCGTTGGCGCGCTGCCCAAGGCCAGGCTGCAGGCGCTGCTTGAGAAGCACCTGTAATACGCCGGTCATGTGCTGCCGTCCATGAGCGGTTTTGCGCCGCTCACCGGAGAGCCGGGTGCTGCGCCCGCGACCACGGATAGTATGGTAATCACAAACAGCCCCCAGTGAACGGGTGCGGGTCAGACGGACTCGCACCCGTTTTCTTATGCGGCGATGCGCAAAGCGGGCGTAGTAGAATCTGAACCACTGAATAGACCCGTACAAAAGGAGATTTCCCATGCATGACGTCGGAATGAACATGAGCCAGCTTGCCATGAGCGTCAAGCAGGTCGACGACACGATCGAGCTCGCCCACGAGTGGAGCCATCAGCTGCTGCATGCAACCGAGAACTTTGATATGGAGCGCATTGGCGCCAAGCTCGAGGCCGCCATGGCGGCGCTCCACGAGGCGCACGACGCACTCGAGGGCTACGAGGAGGCCATCGAGGCCGACCACAACTCCGTTGGCTCCGTAAAGCTGGTGTAGCGTGGCCGAGCACGAGCACACCTGCGGGCACGAGCATTCGCACGGGCCGACCGGCGACGCGGGCTGCCGTTGCAGCGGCTCCGCCTCCGAGCTGGTCCGTTTTTCGGTCACCGCGCCCGATGACCTGCTGCGCCGCTTTGACGAGCAGATCGCACGCCGCGGTGACGTGGCCAACCGCTCCGAGGCCGTGCGCGACCTGATTCGCGCCTCGATTGCCAAGGAGCAGATGCGAACGCCCGACGAGCAGGTCATCGGGTCGCTCACCATGATTTACGACCATCACACCGGCGACCTGACGCGCCGCCTGGACGAGGTGCAACACGACTACACCGACGAGATCGTATCGACCATGCACGTGCACCTGGATCACCACAACTGTTTGGAGATTCTGGCACTTAAGGGTCGCGGCGAGCGTGTCTACGAGCTGGCTGACCGTCTGCTGGGCCTGCGCGGCGTTAAACACGGCGAGCTCACCTGCGCCGCCACCGAGCAGAGCCTGGGGCTGTAACAGCACACATTTCAACGAAGGAGGATCGCATGCGACATGCGCATATCCATGTAACGGGCATTGTGCAGGGTGTCGGCATGCGACCGTTTGTGTATCGCGAGGCCATGGCGCACGGCATTTGCGGCTGGGTGCTTAACGCGGGCGATGGCGTGCATATCGAGGCGCACGCTCCTGGCGAAGCACTCGACGAATTTGTCGACGCGCTTTCCGAGCATGCGCCTGTGGCGTCTCGCATGGAGCATGTCGAGGTTGTGGACCTAGCACCCGGCAACTGGGACGCCGCTAACGAGCGGGGCTTTCGCATTGTGGCATCGCAGGATCAAACCGCCCACACGACGCTCATCTCGCCCGACATCGCCACGTGCGACGACTGCCTGCGTGAGCTATTCGACCCCGCCGACCGACGCTTTCACTACCCCTTTATCAACTGCACCAACTGTGGACCGCGCTTTACCATCATCCGCTCGCTGCCCTATGACCGAGCGGCTACCTCGATGGATCGCTTTCCCATGTGCCCCACCTGCGCCTCAGAGTATGCCGACCCGCTCGATCGGCGGTTTCACGCGCAGCCCGATGCCTGCTTTGATTGCGGACCGCATATTACGTGGCGCGAGGCCGATCGCGGCGTGGAGCCGGCGGCGGTCGACGCGACACCAGCCGTCGGCTCCACGCGCGAGGCCAGCGATGCCATCATCGAACGCTGCGTCGAGCTGCTGGCTGGCGGCGGCATCGTCGCCATCAAGGGTCTGGGCGGATTCCACCTGGCCTGCGATGCCACCAACGAACAGGCGGTGTGCGAGTTGCGCCGTCGCAAGCGTCGCAGCAATAAGCCGCTCGCCGTTATGGTGCGCGACCTTGCCGACGCCGAGCGTCTGTGTCACATCGATGGCATTGAGCGCAACCTGCTTGCCGGCAGTGTTCGTCCCATCGTGCTGTTGCGTCGCCGCGCAACCGGCAGCGACACTCACGGCTTCCCCGACGCCCCTGAGCTCGCGCCATCCGTCGCACACGACTTGCCCGAGCTCGGCGTCATGCTCCCCTACACCCCGCCTCAACATTTGCTGCTCGCCGCGGCTGTAGCGCACGGTATGCACGCAATCGTCATGACCAGCGGAAACCTGAGCGAAGAGCCCATCGAAACCGACGATGCCCTTGCATGGGAGCATCTCATTGCCGCTGGCACCGCCGACGCGCTGCTCGGTAACGACCGCGCAATTCTGTCGCGCTATGACGACTCCGTGGTAC
>CABSBK010000002.1 GCA_902475865.1 uncultured Collinsella sp. | reverse complement strand
CTAGGCTCCGAGGGCGATTTTTAGTGCCGCAGAAACGTCGTTTTCGGAAGTATGCGGCAAATTCTAGAACTCTCGAGCGCACCCCATTTTTCGCCAATAAAACCGCAGGTACAGAGCTTGGACATATCCGGTGTGCTCGGCCTATTCAGATTTTGCCGCATACTTCCGAAATCTAAGTTCGCAAAGGGTGATAGTCGGGGCGTTTACGCAACATATGTCCAGCAAAAACGGGTGATAGCCGGTACGGCCACCACCCGTTTGTCTCATATCCAGCCCATAGCAGACCGTCTACTTCTTAATGCCGCGTCCCAGACGCTTGGCGACCGACGCCACGGCGTCCTCGCTGGCCGGTCCGCAGCTCACGCAGCCGTCATGGGCACGCATCTGGCCGGTGACCTCGTCCATCGCGAGCGGCGCCACCTTCTCGAGCTTAAAGCCCTTGCCGGCGCGCATGTTCTCCTTGGCCACGCTGATCATGAGCTTAATGCGGTTGAGCTGGTTGACCTCGGACGCACCGGGGTCGTAGTCCACCGCGACGATATTGCTCTCGGGGTGCTGACGGCGCAGCTCCTTGATCACGGCCTTGCCCACCACGTGATTGGGCAGGCACGCGAAAGGCTGCGTGCAGATGATGTTGGGCGCGCCATGGTCAATCAGGTCGAGCATCTCGGCCGTGAGCAGCCAGCCTTCGCCCATGTTGTTGCACACCGAAAGCACCGTGCGGGCCTTGTCGGCCATGGTGCCGATGCGCTCGGGCGCCTCAAAGCGCTCGGACTTTTCGAGCATCTCCTCCACCGGCGTGCGCATCCAGTCCACGAGCTTGATGAGCGCCTGCATACCAGCGCGCGTGGTAGCAGAGCTTCCCAGCTCGTCCTTCTGCAACTCAGCGTTGCTCATGGAGTACAGGAAGAAGTCGAGCAGGCCCGGTACTACGGCCTCGCAGCCCTCACGCTCGATGACATCGACCACGTGGTTGTTGGCCGTAGGGTGGAACTTGACCAGGATCTCGCCGACCACGCCCACGCGCGGCTTGGTGCCCTCGCCCACGAGCGGCATGGTGTCGAACGCGTGGATGGCCTCGCGACACAGCTTGGTGTAGTTGTGGCGGTTGAACTTGGGCGCCAACTTGCGGGCGCGCGCCATATACTCCTCGTAGAGCGCGTTGGCAGCACCGGGCGTGGCCTCGTACGGGCGGCAGCGATAGAGCATCTGCATCATCACGTCGCCAAAGAGCACCGCGTAGACTGCCTGCTTAAGCAGCGCCGGAGTAATCTTAAAGCCGGGGTTGTCCTCGCCGAGCGCCACAGCCGAAAGCGAGATTACCGGGATCTCGGGGTGGCCGCTCTCGCGCAGCGCCTTGCGGATGAGCGCGATGTAGTTAGTGGCACGGCAACCGCCGCCGGTCTGGCTGATGACCACGGCCGTCTTGGACAGGTCGTACCGACCGCTCTCGATGGCCTCCATGATCTGGCCCGTCACCAGAATCGACGGATAGCAGATGTCGTTGTTCACATAGCGCAGGCCGGCCTCGACGGCGTCGTGGTCGGTCGAGGGCAGCAGCTCCAGGTTGTAGCCGGCACCGCGGAACACCTCTTTGACCAGGTCAAAGTGAATCGGTGCCATCTGTGGGCACAGGATGGTGTAGCCCTCGTCGCGCATCTGCTCGGTAAAGGGCACCTTGGGCCACGCGGTCGAAGCACTCTCGCGCTGCGCCTCGAACGTGTACTTACGGCTCGCGAACGCGGGGGCATCCGTGGAAGGCGCCACCGGCGCGGCATCGCCCTGCTCGTAGGCCTCGCCCGCGGCCGTGGCCTCGGCCAAGCGCTCGGCCTCCTGGTCCTTGAGCGCTGCCATGAGCGAGCGGATGCGGATGCGCGCGGCGCCCAGGTTGGACACCTCGTCGATCTTGAGCACGGTGTAGATCTTGCCGCTGGCCTCCAGGATCTCCTGCACCTGGTCGGTGGTCAGAGCGTCCAGGCCGCAGCCGAAAGAGTTGAGCTGGATCAGGTCCAGATCGTTGCGCATCGTCACAAAACGGGCGACGGCATACAGGCGGCTGTGGTACATCCACTGGTCGACCACGCGGATGGGGCGCTCGGGCTTCACCAGGTGCGCAAGCGAATCCTCGGTAAAGACCGCAAAGCCAAAGCTCGAGATAAGCTCGGGCAGGGCGTGGTTGATCTCGGGGTCGTTGTGGTAGGGGCGGCCGGCGAGCACAATGCCATGGCCACCGTGGTCCTCGACCCACTTAAGGGCCTCCTCGCCCATGGTCTGGATGTCCTCGTGGAAACGCGCGTCAGCCTCAAAGGCAGCGTTGACGGCGGCATCGACCTCGGAGCGCGTGATCTTGGGTCCACGCACGCGACCGCGACCGGCTTGCGCATCGGCCACGCGGTCGACGGCGAGCACCTGGTACAGGCGGCGCTTGAGCTCGGTCTTGTCGTGATAGGGCACAAACGGGTACAGGAACTCGATGTTCTGCTCGCGAATCTCGTCGATATTGAGCGCCAGCGCCGTGGGGTAACTCATGACGATGGGGCAGTTATAGCAGTTGCCAGCCGTCGGATCCTCCTTGCGCTCCCAGCGCACGCACGGCATCCAGATAAAGTCGACGTCGCGGTCGATGAGGTTCATCACGTGGCCGTGGCTCATCTTGGCCGGATAGCACACGCTCTCGGACGGCATGGACTCGATGCCCGCCTGGTAGGTCTTCTTGCTCGACTGGTCGGACAGCTGCACGCTAAAGCCCAGGCGCGTAAAGAATGCATGCCAGAAGGGGTAGTTCTCGTACATGTTGAGCGCGCGCGGGATGCCGACGGTGCCGCGCGGGGCCTCGTCGGGGCTCAGCACCTCGCGGTTAAAGAGCAGCTCGTTTTTCTTTTTGAAGAGGTTGGGGGCCTCGGTCTTCTGCTTTTTGTGGCCGGCACCCTTCTCGCAGCGGTTACCGGTAATGAAGCGCCTACCGCCGCCAAAGTCGTTGACGGTGAGCTGGCAGTTGTTAGAGCAACGGCCGCAGCGGACATGCTTTTGCGTCACGGTAAGGTGCGCGATGTCCTCGGCGGAAAGGATGGTCGAGATGCCGTCGGCGCCGGCGCGATCGCGGGCGAGCAGGGCCGCACCGTAGGCGCCCATGCAGCCGGCGATGTCGGGACGCACGGCATGAACGCCGGTGAGCTGCTCAAACGCGCGCAGCGTGGCATCGGACATAAAGGTGCCGCCCTGAACGATAACCTGGCTGCCGATCTCCTTGGGGTCGCGCAGCTTAATGACCTTGAACAGGGCATTCTTGATGACGGAATAGGACAGGCCGGCCGCGATGTCGCCCACCGTGGCGCCTTCCTTTTGCGCCTGCTTAACGCGCGAGTTCATAAAGACCGTGCAGCGGCTGCCCAGGTCGACGGGGGCCTTGGCATGGATGGCGGCATCGGCGAACGCGCGCACGTCCATGTTCAAAGAGACGGCGAAGCTCTCGATAAAGCTACCGCAGCCCGACGAACAGGCCTCGTTGAGCATGATGTGCTCGATAACGCCGTCCTTGACGCGCAGGCACTTCATGTCCTGGCCGCCGATGTCCAGAATGAACTCGACGCCGGGCAGGAATGCTTTGGCGCCGCGCAGGTGCGCAACGGTCTCGATCTCGCCGGAATCGGCTTTGAGGGCCTCGATGAGCAGCGCCTCGCCGTAGCCCGTGGTGGTCACGTGGCCGATGGTGCAGCCGGCGGGGATGTGGTTGTAGAAATCGGCCATGATGACCTTGGCCGTGCCCAGGATGTCGCCGTTGTTGTTGCCGTACCAGGTGTGCAACAGCTGGCCGTCCTCGCCCACGAGCGCGGCCTTCATGGTGGTGGAGCCGGCGTCGATGCCAATGAACACGCGGCCGGTGTAGCCTTCGAGCTTGCCCTTGGGGACGACTTCCTGGTCGTGGCGGGTTTTGAACTCGGCAAAGTCCTCGTCGGTGGCAAAGAGCGGATCCAGGCGCTCGACCTCGGCACCCTGTGTGTCGCCCAGGGCATCGATGGCCTCGATGAGCTGCGGGAACGTGCTGAGCTTATTGGACTCGTGCGCCATGGCGGCGCCGCTCGCCACAAACAGGTGGGCGTTTTGGGGCACGATACGGTGCTCCTCGTCCAGGTTGAGCGTGAGGTAGAAGCGGTGGCGCAGCTCGGAGAGGTACTGCAGCGGGCCGCCCAGGAAGGCGACGTTGCCGCGGATGGGACGGCCGCACGCCAGACCCGAGATGGTCTGGGTCACGACAGCCTGGAAGATGGAGGCGGCCACGTCCTCGGGGCGAGCGCCCTCGTTGAGCAGCGGCTGCACGTCAGTCTTGGCAAAGACGCCGCAGCGGCTGGCAATGGGATAGATGGTGGTGGCGTTGGCCGCGAGTTCGTTAAGGCCGCTGGCGTCAGTGTGCAGCAGAGTGGCCATCTGGTCGATGAACGCGCCCGTGCCGCCGGCGCAGGTGCCGTTCATGCGCTGCTCAATGCCATTATCGAAGTAGATGATCTTGGCGTCCTCGCCGCCCAGCTCGATGGCGACATCGGTGGCCGGGATGAGGGTCTCGACGGCACGCTTGCTGGCGATGACCTCCTGGACAAACTCCAAATCGAGCCACTGGGACAGCAGCAGGCCGCCTGAGCCGGTGATGGCACAGGTCATCTGGGCCATCGGCAGCACAGTCGCGGCACCCTCGAACAAGTCGCGGGCGCAAGCGCGGACGTCGGTGTGGTGGCGCTGGTACTTGGCGTAGACGATCTGGTTGTCGTCGTTGAGCACGGCGAGCTTAACGGTGGTGGAGCCCACGTCGATGCCCAGGTGCAGGTTGCCGTGGGCGGCCTCGGGGTTGAAGATCGCACCTTCGGGGGCGTGGGCGGCGGTGGCGGCTACGGGCTCAGCGGCGGTGGCGGGCTCGCTGGCGATGGACGTCTCCCCCGTCGCGTTCTTGGCATCGGCGACAGCCTCGACAACTTTCTCGGCAGCCGCGGTCGCGGCCTTCTGCGCGGCGTCCACCACGGTGGGCGCGGCCTCGCGTGCGGCGGCGATCATGCGGTCCTTGATGCCCTCGACGAGTTTGCTCATCTGTCTCTCCTCTTAGTTGTTGGACTCGACGGTTGCGGCGGTGTCAGCCGCGTCCTCGAGCTGCAAGTTCAATAGCTTCATGCCGTATTCCGGCACGTTGATATCGATGGGTTGGCCATACAGGTCACCAGGGCGCACAAAAGCGAGCACCGTCATAATGCGCGCCATGGCCTCGGGCGATTCGGTGAGCCCACGCTCAAACCAGCGCTGAATCATGCCGACCTCGGCACTCACGACGTAGGTGACGTAGTAGTCAAAGAACGTGCCCAGCGCCAGGCCCAAAATGCCCGTCTGCGCACGCGGCACCACAGCCTCACGAGCGGTGTCGATGATCCTTTTAATGAAGGCCTGATCGCCGCCCGGACCCAGCAGCGCACCGATTAAGTCGCGGTTGGCCGCAAGATAACGCAGCAGCTCAACCGAACCGGGCGCCGGCTCGAGTTCATCGATGTTGTGATAGAGATCGGGCAGCTGAGCTGCGGTGATGAGCTCAATGCGCTCACGGATCTCGGCCAGCAAGCCGTCCTCGATTTGATTGATAAAGTCGGGGATATCGCGGTAGTGCGAATAGAACGTACGGCGCGTAAGGCCGGCACGCTCGGTGAGCGACGCGACGTTAATGCGCGAAAGGTCACCGCTTTCGGCAAGCTCGCTGGCAAGCGCCTGGCGAAGGGCACGCTGCGAGCGAAGGGACCGGCGATCGCATTTCTCGAGCTGGGACAAGCGTCCTCCCTGTTACTCAGCCTGTGCGCTATTGCACAGTGCGAGTATTATTGCACACCGTGTGCATCAACACGTAAAGGCAATATTTGGGATGTGACGAAAGGGCAGTCCCTTTGTCACATCGAGCCGCCACTTGGTCCCGTTAATGGGACCAACAATAGCCGCACCCGTTGCATCATGCCGGTAACGATCAATAAGGAGGCCGACATGAACAATCAGGCAAGCGATGGCATCACCGATG
Source organism: uncultured Collinsella sp. (assembly GCA_902475865.1). Taxonomy (GTDB): domain Bacteria; phylum Actinomycetota; class Coriobacteriia; order Coriobacteriales; family Coriobacteriaceae; genus Collinsella. The sequence goes on along the minus strand of CABSBK010000002.1, from coordinate 9,989 downwards.
CCGGCAAAGACCTCGTCCTCAGCTGCATCAAAAGCCAAGAGCTGCGAGACCCCATGCGCAAATACTTATACTGGCCAGCGCCGATCATCGCCGGCTCGCTGAAAACGCTTGACGAAAAGCGCGCCATGCTCGAGCAACTCCACAAAGAAGTTTCGCCGAAGCTGACCGAAGATATCGATTCGCATCTCGCCCAGCTCAACAGCGCGCTCGACATGCTCAACAACGTCGAGCGCGACCGTGGAATCCTCCTGCTATACGTCATGTTCTACAACGAGGAGGAGCGCGACGCCGACGCCCTTGACGGCCCCTTCCCCACCGCATCGTGGGACGCCGCACAAACGCTCATGAAGCACTACATCGAAGAGTATCCTGACGACGACTGGTCCGAATCGTACTGGAAGATCAATCTCTACACCGCGGAAGACCTGCACGAACACCAAACGGCGCAGCCCTCCCTGGCGTTTGCGGCAACTAGGGACGGCGAGCTTATATTCCTCCGTGATCTGCGCAATCACCGCACTCGCAAATCGCATGTCGAAAGCGTCTGGCGAAACGATAGCAGGCGGTTCTGCGCGAACAACGAGCCTATCTACACGCCGTGGGTACCGGGCGACATCCTCAAAATCGACGGTCGCCCCTTCGACCACGGGCCTCGCTTTGCCATTGTGCTCGAAAACGACTACGAGCACACGCTCCGGGGACAGATCTGGTGCGCAGGGCCCAGTAGAGATCATGGTGTTAAGGAGGGTTCGCTTTCATCCGGCACCTTCAGCGACAGTCTCTTGGACCCCTTCATCCCATCTGCCCTCTACACCGCCGAGCGCTACACCGGTGACCTGCCGGACGACTGCGCCTTTATGATCGAACTTTCGCAGAAGCTGCACGACAACCCTGACTACGGCAAGCAGTGGTCCGAAGGCTCGGTCGGGCACGATTGCCTGCAGCCGTATCGCAAGCCCGCCAGCCAAAGTGAGTTGGATATTCGTCCGGACATCTTTGAGTTTTTGGACTCGCGCAGCATTAAGGAGCACCTTCAACGAATCAACTACGAGCTCACCACGCCCGTAGCGGCTTTTATCGTCGACCGCTCGCATAAAGCGACGCTGCAGCAAAAGCTCGAAGGCTGGCAAAAGATCATCGACACCATGCCCAATTGCGCCATGAGCCGCAGAAACGACACGTTCAACATCCCTGACTTTCATGCCTTTCTGCGCAATGTCATCAGGCAGGAGCAAAGAAAGCTCGCACACTTTAAAAGGACGGACGGCCAGAGTCTGTATTTCTTTGAGGACTACTCGTGGGACCGGCGCGACCGATGCGACCTTCTTTACGGCCCGTACAGCAGTTATCAAAAATGCTTCGATGCCATCTGGAGAGAATTCGAAGGCGACAATCCAAAGGCGATCAAGATCACTCGCCGCCCCATCGACCCGGACGAAGACCGCTATGCCGACGACATGGTCTTACTCAATGCGAACGGCGAAGTAATGTCTTGCGATTACCGGTTCGAGGGTGAGTGGGACGAGGCGGGCACCGCGAGCGATTTCGAGGACATGTGGTTCGATATCCCAACGCCCTTCCATGCCGGAGACATCGTCTGCAACCTCCAACGCCCCGACGAGCCGATGGTGCTGTTTGACCTGCAAACTTGGGGATCCGAACGAGTCGACAAAGAGCTTGCTTCCTCCGTCTACAAAGAGCGCCTCGTTCAAAAGGCCGACAAGCTATTGCGCTGGCACCGATATGACGGCGACACCAGCGACATGTACGCCTACGGGTGCCAAGTCTCATCCGCCTTGCATTTCCCCTTCTACATTGGGGAGCCTGAGGGCTTTCTTTTGGACATTGACTATTATCGTAAGCCGCTCAAGTCGGAGGAGCGAATCCTCTACGGCGTCAGGGCGTATATCAAAGGCGACCTAGCAGTTGACTCGCTCGCCGCGATGGCCAGCGCATGCGAGCTACAGGCGCTGGCGGAGAAAAAGGCACGCGGCTTCGAGGGTGCAGACAGCTGGCTCAAGGACCGCTACCCGGAGCTGTTCGATACGACGGCCGATCCCTTCTTAGAGGGAGGTTGCGCCAGTTACGCTTAGTTTTTGAAACGCCACTACCGATTGTCCATTCAGTACGCGCACACCCATGTACCAGTGCGTTTCCAGAAGTATGTTTGACGCGAGATTCATATGGGACCCGTTAATGGGACCACAAAGCACAACCTCTGATGGATGCTAACGGCAACGACCGAATTGGAGGTTGCTATGGACAGCCAAGCAGATACCGTAATCACCGATGCCGGCAAGGAGCTCGTTTGCAGTTGCATCAAGGACGATGAGCTGCGTGCTCATATGTTCAAACACATGGGAATGGCAGATGGCTCCCTCTGTAGAATCATCGGCGGCTCCCTCAAGACGCTCGACGAAAAACGGACCATGCTCGAGCAGCTTCGCAAAGAGGTCTCATCGGATTACGCCGAGGCGATCGACTCCTGCCTCGAACAACTCGACGCTGCACTCGATATGCTTTACAACGTTGACCGTAACCGTGGTATCTTGCTGGTCTACGGCGTGTTTTACAGTGAAGAGGAGCGCGGGCACGACACCTTTGATGGCCCCTTCCCCGTTGCCTCTTGGGATGCCGCTCAAACCCTTATGAAGCAATACGTCGATGACGCCTCCGATGAAGATTGGTCCGAATCATTCTGGCAGATTAAGCTCTATACCGCCGAAGACTTACACGACCGCCCGCGCGCTCAAGCCTCGCTGATATTCGCCGCGACCATGACGGGCGATTTGGTCTTTTTGAGCGACCGCCGGAATCAGCGGACTCCGCATCAAAGCATCGACCACATGCCGTGGAACAATAGCAAGCACTTCTGTGCCAATGGTGAGGTCTTCTACACTCCCTGGTCCCCCGGCGACATCATCAAGATCGATAGTCGGCCCTTCGACCACGGTCCCCGTTTCGCCATCGTGCTCGAAGACGACTACGATAGTTCGTTCAAAGGCCAGGTTTGGTGCGCCTATCCGAGCAAAATCTACGGCGTTGAGGAAGGCAATCTCCGCTTGAGGGATTTCACGGACGGCTTCCTCGACGACTTCACACCCTCTGCGCTCTACACCGCCGAACGCTATATCGGCGACTTGCCCGATGATTGCTCCTTTATGCTCGAACTCTCGAAAAAGCTGCACGATGATCCCAGCTACGGCAAACAATGGTCGGACGGATCGGTCGTACACGACTGCCTGCAGCCATACCGCACATCGGCCGACGCCGGCGTCAACGCCATACGTTCGGACATTCTCGAGTTTCTCGACTCACCCGACATCAAGGAACACTTAAAGGACATCGGCTACGAGCCCACCACGCCCGAGGCAGCGTTCATCGTCGACCGTTCGAGCGAAAAGACGCTGCAACAGAAGATCGAGACCTGGCAAAAGATTCTCGAAAACATGCCCAATTGTGCGATGAGCAGGCGATACGGCACGTTCAGTATCCCCAACTTCCACGTCTTTCTTCACGACGTCATCAAATGGGAGCGCAAGAAAATCGCTCGGTTCAAACAGCCTGGCAAGCACATGTATTTCTTTGAGGACAAGACAGGAAGTCCCCATGAGAGCGGGTGCAATTATGGCCCCTACACCAGCTTCGAAAAATGTTTCGAGGCAATCTGGAATGTGCTTGAGGAGGAGAATCCTACCTCGGTTGAAGTAACACGCCGCCCGATCGATCCGGACGAAGACTACTATGCCGCCGATAAGCTCATGCTCGACGCAAATGGCAAGGTCATGGATTGCCAGCTGCGCTGCATCGACAAGGAACGCGAGGGCGAAGACCCAACTTTCGCTTTTGAGTTGATGTGGTTTGACATCCCGACGCCATTCCACGCCGGCGACATCATTTGTCGTCACGGCAACCCTGGCGACCCCATGCTGCTTCTCAATATGCAGACATGGACCACGAAGCGGGTCATGGATGAGCTTCCGCCTTCCACCTACAGGGAATGCGCCGCAAATAAGGCCGACGACCTGCTCAGGCACCATCGGCAAAATGGCGATACGAGCGACATGTACGCCTACGGCTGTCAAATTGAATATCCCCTGGAGTACCCCGTCTATATCGGAGAGCCGAGTTGTTTTCTTCTCGATATGGAATACTGCCGTACCCCGCTCAAGCCGGAGGCGAGAATTCTGTACGGCGTGCGGGCATATCTCGACGGCAATCTGGGTCTTGACTCACTTATTGCGCTATCAAGTCTTTTCGAGCTGCAGGCGCTGGTCAAGAAAAAAGCCGAGCGGTTTGAAGGAGAAGACGGCGGGCTCAAGTCCCGCTATCCGGAGCTGTTCGATAACACGATAGCCCCGCCGTCACGATTCAAAACAAAGAGGAGCTAACCATGATCATCCTGGATTTTGTCGACTCCCGGGACATTCGGGAGCACCTGCGCAGTATCGACTTCCAGCCCAGCACCATCGAGGCCGCCTATCTGGTTTGGTTTTCGAAGACCGCCACGCTCGATCAGAAATGCGAAGCTTGGCAGGAGATCGCCCGAACCATGCCCAATTGCTCGCTGGAGGCAACCCATGCCGGTCTTGGAAGGCCGGCCATCCCCGATTTCCATGCTTTTTTGCGCTGGACAATCGATTACAACAAGCGATGCGTCGATGCGTTTACGAGTGGGACGGGCTACGTTTATCAGTATGAAGAGGAAATCATGCCTGACGGGCAGCTTTGTGGGGCCTTTGGCGGACCTTTTAGCTGCTATGAAAAATGCGCCAAGGCGCTGCACCGCGATGATGAGCTGGCGAGCCGTCCAGAGGCACGCGTACGCATCACCCGGTGCCCACTCGATAGCGATGAAGCCCATCGCCAGGAAGATTGGCTCATGGCAAACAGCGAAGGCGAGGCCCTTTCCGTTTATTGCCCTTCAGCCGGCCCCGTTGAGAACGATTGGGAGATCGCATTCGAGTTCATCTGGGTCGATATCCCCACGCCGTTCCACACCGGCGATATCGTCTGGACGCCACAAGGCAGTGCCCGCGAGCCGTTCACGTTGCTCGATCTGCCCACGTGGGACCGGACACAGCTTGAGGCAGAGCTTCGGCAGGCAGACCGTTCTGACGAATGGCTTGATCATGCGCAGCAGCGCCTCGAGCACTATCGCCATGCAGGGGATATCAGCAACATGCGTGCCACTGGCTGCTCGATTACCTACAACGAGACGTTTCCCCTCTACATCGGCGAGCCAGACCCGCTTTACCTAAATCTTGAGTACTATCGCAAACCACTCGAAGACGAGCAACGGATTTTAGTCGCAGCCCAGGCGTACCTGCGCGGCGACCTGTATGTCGACTCACTCATCGCGTTTATCGACACCATAAGGATGGAGTCCAAGGCAAAGCGCAACCTGGAAGAGCTACGTCTAGATCAGGCACCGCTCAAGGAAAAGTATCCGCAGCTATTTGATTAGAGGCCGCCATGTCCGAATCCACAAGAAGTCGCACCAATAACTCGGAGGCAATCGCGCGCGAAGAAATAATCAACCTGATCGACTCTCCGGAGCTGCAAGAGCATTTGCTGCATAATCCGCAGCTACTGAGCGGCGATCATTACGCGCAAATCATCGGTGGCGCGTCGATAGAAATCAACCGCAAACGGGAGATGCTCAGCAGGCTGGTTGCTGCCGAGCGCAACTCGTCAGATGACACCTTTTACTGGTACGACCCAAAGATTTGCATCGACTACATCGATGACTGCTTGAACGCCCTAAAGGCCGTCGGCGGAAACAGGGAGGTGCTGCTTATTAGCGAAATTAGCTCTGTCGACAACGAAGTGGGATCCGCCATCACGCATGGCCCCTTCCCCGTGGCATCGTGGCAGGCCGCCCTTGCGGCAATGAAGACATACGCAGACAAGTGGGGTGGCATGACAGATTTATTGTCCTCATACTGGATGATTGAGCTGTTCAACCTTGCCAACGACCCGTGCTGCTCATATCCCTACGACGGCTTTCTACAGCCGGACTACACTTACTACGCCAATGGCGCTGGAGAAATCCAATACCTCTGCAGAGAGGAAGAGGGGGAATGTGGCGAGGTGCGCGACTGCATTGTGGGTGAAATTTTTGGGCCATGGTTTAAGGGGGCATATGTCGACCTGCCCACGCCGTACAAAAAGGGCGACATTCTTGAGATCGACTGCAGGCCATGGGCGCTGGGACCTTGTTATTGCTTGGTAGCGAACTCGAAATTGGACTGTCTGTATCCCGATGGCGATGGGCAGATCAGATGTGGCTCTATCCCCTACGGCAGTTGCTTTGCCGGATGGGCACACACGAACCTGATGCTGTCACCTGTGTTTAGAGCGAAGAAAGCAACGCCACCTTTGCCAGAAGAATACGCGGCCTTGCAAGCGATCGGGTTGGACCGGATAGATAACTTGCTAGAAGCGTGCACCGACAACAAAGAGGAGGAGCCTATTTGGCTGGATATATATCGGCATCGCGCGTGTGGACGGAAGATACGAAAAGCCGCAACAACCCCCATTAGCTGGTCTTGCCCATATCTTAATTCGGCATTCGAATCCTCATGGACACGAAAGAGGCCGTGCCCACACCAGGCACGGCCCGAGAACGAGACTCAGAATATCTTTGGGCGAAGTGAAAGCATCTTGATCCGCCCAGGCTCTGCACACAATGTCGAACTTGAGCGGATTTTCCCATCAATCAATCGAACGCTAGATCTACTTGATGATTTGCTTCATTTTTCTCTTGGCCTCATCAAGACGACGACCCTTGAAGTAATACCAAATAAGCCTATCAACCTCTTGAAAGCCAATGTCGCCTTCAAATGGTTCGATCGTCATAGAGCCATCTAACGCCCACTCATTCGAATGTTCGCCTCGCCAGAGGTTAACGCCATTGCATACACTTCTATATAGCTCACGGTACTTCCAGTAACCCAAAGATGAATCATCATTGACATAGTCTGAAATCAGTTTCTTCAGTTTTGAGTAGTTCTTCTTTTCGATGTCAGCATGATTGGAATAGGCCCAAATGTAATAGGGAAGAACCTCCCCGACAACTGAGTCATAGATGCAATATCTATCCCCAAGCCCGCCTTTTATACATGTGTGATGACAGAATTTCGATGCAAATGAAACATTGTTTTTCTTAAAGTCGGTAAGACCCTCATCACGCAAATAATTCTCAGCATATCGAGCGATAAGATACACCACCTTAGCGCCTCCGTGCTCATCGCCGCCATTCGAGTCGTCCTTCAAGGCTTCTATTAATTCATCTTTGTTTTTAATAATCTCACGAGCGGTTAACGCTGCCCCACCGGTCAACACCCATTCAGACTTCCGACTATTGGAACTATTGCCTTTTTGAGAGCTCTCTTTGTATTTTTCTTCAAGTTGAGGAATATTAGTTTCTGGGTCAACGTTCTTGATTTCGCCAGCTTTGACTGCATCGCTATATCTCTTTCCCAGCACCGCTAAGTGTGTTGAGTTCACTTTATTGGTGTAGTAAACAGCTTGTTTAATAGCATCCTCATCGCCGCCAAGAACGTCGCTATACATTTTGCCAATCAATGTTTCGTCTGCTATGTCATAAGACGAATTGTGATCAATCATGGTCTGAACAAATCGGATATTCTTGTCACTAAAAACCGGGAATCCATTCTGGTCAAGGTCAAACAAATATGGATTGGCAGCTCGCTTCGCCCCATTGTCCTCTTCCGTCACCGGATTAAAAAGTATCTCTTGACGACCCATGTGGACTCCTTCCCAGAGCTGTTCAGACATGGCGTTGATAGTCACAACACCTTATATTGATGGTAATTCCTGGCGCACTCAGAAGCATCTTTTTGGCAGATGAACGGTCATTTTCTGCTGATAGACGCTCTGCTGGCCGAGCAGTTGTTATTGGCTATGACCTCAGCCGAAGGCTCGCGTGCAGGACGGCTCCATGCCATCGGAACTTATGCGGACCAGAGCATCTGCATTGCAGTGGGTCTCGGCGAATGCCGCATCGTTGTCCCTGTCCTCCACCGCAAAGCAGCCTGCTAAGATCGCCGCCGTTGGACTGAGCATGTTGCGCAGGTCGCGCAGGATTGCATTTACCGGGCGGTTGTCATCGAACATTTCGAGTCCGTCGATTACGACTACGATGTCCTTTAGCACTGCTCTGTTCCACGTTTGGTCGCCGAGCAACCAGCTCGTTAAAAGGTCCATGGTCATGTTGTCTTCGGCAAAGATGCCCAAGTTGCGCTGCTTGAGGCGCATCGTTGCTCGGATTCCCTCAACCTGTTGCTCCTCAAGATCTGCCGGCAGCTTGACGCCCATCTCAGCGCGAATAAGCCGGGCGATCGCGTCCTCTTCACGCTCCCGAATCGGCATGTAGAGCACGGCGCATTGCTCACTCAGGCGCAAGGCCGCATACGCCAGCACGTTCGAGACATCTTCATGCGCGCCGCCAATCACGCTGAGCTTACCCAGCCCAACGCCGCCACCTAGGGCATCATCGACCGGCATGCCGGTCTTCAACACTCGCGGGGCTTCAAGCACCGACGTCTCCATAACGCGATCGAGCCCAGAAACCAGCCGACTGTGAAAACCGCTGAGGTCAAAAGCCTCGTCATCACGCTCTCCACGATTCCCGCCGCACCGATTCGCGGACGGCGACATCACGCCTGGTAGGCCCAGCATCTCGCCCAAACTCGCAGAACGGCCAATTCGGTTGTCCCTGGAGTCCATCTTTCGCGTCATCGCAACCCTCCTAACGCCTACCGCGCTTACCAGTAGCCTTAAAATTCCAAATCGGCTTGAGTCGGTGAATAACATCAACCGTCGGGTCCATGAGTCTCAGTACATCATCCGCAGGTTTATACGCTTCGGGCGACTCATCGAGCGTCGTCTCGCATGCGCTCGGACAGTAGATGCCGGCATCGCGCATCTCGTTAACGAACGACCTGGTATCGAGCGTTTGGAACGCTTTTGTGCGGCTCATCGCGCGACCCGTCCCGTGTGGCGCCGAGCAGTTCCAGTCCTCGTTTCCCTTGCCGCGCGCAATAACGGCACCGTCGCGCATGTTGAACGGAATCAGCACCATCTCGCCCGCATGAGCGCTAATAGCGCCCTTGCGAATCATGCCATCTTCCGAGATGTAGTTGTGCATGGTGGTAAAGCCGTCTCCGTCAAGTCGAATTCCCGTACGCTCAACAATCTGTGCGACAATCGCCTTGCGGTTCTGATTCGAGAAGCGTTGGCAGTTATGCATATCGACGAGATACTCGGCAGAAAGATCTCCCACGAGATACTTAAGCTCGTCGGGGATATCTGCCGCGCACGTCTTCTGCGCCAGTGCCTGATGGTGCTCCGCCGTCTGCTTGCCCATGTTGCGCGAGCCGGTGTGCACGACCAGATATTGGCACCCATCCTCGTCCTCGTCGAGTTCAATGAAGTGGTTGCCGCCGCCCAGCGTACCCATGGAGCGCTCAACCTTGCGTTTATCCTGCAGCCAATCATGCAACTCCATGTCAAAGTCCGCGAGTACGCAGGCAGGATCGCGATGAAGGCTAAAGCCCGTGGGCACCGCGCGCTTCACATCGCGATTGAACTGAATGAGGTCGTCGCGCGCGATGGTTTCCGCAAGCGGCACGCAGTACATCCCGCATCCGATGTCGACGCCCACCAAATTAGGAATGACCTTGTCGCCCAAGTTTGCCGTAAAGCCAATCACGCAGCCCTTGCCCTTATGGGCATCGGGCATGATGCGGATCTTGGCGCCTTCAAACGCCGGGCAGCTAGAGATCTCCTCGATCTGCTCCTTGGTTGAATCCTCAAGATTCTCGGCAAAGACTTTGATGTCTGCCATCGCATTTCTCCTGTTCTGATCCTTGTAAACCGAAACCGGCCCCAAGCCAACAGAGTGCACGTCACACCAACCAGCCAAACCGCCGATTTCCGTTTAACCACCTTTCGCCCTATTC
>CABSBK010000001.1 GCA_902475865.1 uncultured Collinsella sp. | reverse complement strand
AGCGCATCGTCGACGCCGGCTTTGACGGCATCTTCGTGAGCATCTCCAACCCCTGCGACGTCGTGTGCACCGAGTTGTGGCACCTGACCGGCTACGATCCCAAGAAGATCATCGGCTCGGGCTGCGGCCTGGACTCCGCCCGCCTGCGCACCGAGATCTCCAAGAAGGTCGGCGTGAGCCCCAAGTCCATCGACGCCTACATGATCGGCGAGCATGGCTTTAGCCAACTGGCAGCCTTTAAGGCCGCGACCATCGCCGGCAAGAGCCTTAACGAGCTTCAGGCCGAGAACCCCGACAAGTACGCCTTCGACCCCATGGAGGTCGAGGAGCTTGCACGCAAGGGCGGCTATGTGACCTACCAGGGCAAGCAGTGCACCGAGTACGCCGTCGCCAACTCCGCCGCGCGCGTCTGCGCCGCTGTGCTTCACAACGAGCACGCCGTGCTTTCCGCCTCCACGCTCATGACCGGCCAGTATGGCGAGGAGGGCATCTTCACCTCCCTGCCGTGCGTGATCGGCGCCGAGGGCGTCGAGGAGGTCTACACGCTCGACCTTTCCGAGTATGAGCTCGAAGGCTTCCACAAGAGCTGCCAGCACATTCGCGACAACATCGCCCAGCTCGACTGGTGGGACGCCGAGGCCTACGACGCAAAGTAGGCCGCCGGCTACCGCAACCTTGCGAATCTAAGTGCGATACTAAGCGGGCCGCGCCGGAAATCCCCGGCGCGGCCCGCTTTTCGACTCACACAACACGCTCGCACATTTAGGTCTAATACTTTTCCCGAGAAGTGAACGAGCAAAATCGAGCCCCCGGAGCATCGACACTTTATGGGATCCATTTCCTGCAGTTTCATTGAGATTTTCCTGCGGTTTTGGCGCCAAAAAGTGTCGATGCTTCGAGGGTCCAAAATAGGTCGTTCACTTCTCGGGAAAAGTATTTGACTTCGTTTTTCGACAAACAAAACCGGTCATCGCAACGCAAACGGGGCCTGCGCTTAGCGTAGGCCCCGACGTGAGAAGTTGTTATCCCGGTAACTTAATACCGCTCGATTAGTACTGCTCGATGCCCATGTAGCGACGGATCTCGGGGCTGTGGTCGAACACCTTGCCGCGGGCGGCGCGCAGCTCGCAGCTCATCGCGTAGAAGAAGATCGGCTCCAGGAACGAACGCACGCTGGCGGGCACCTCGCCCACGCCGTACTCGAGCGCATCGAGCACCATGACCGTATCGGTGTGCGTGTTGAGGAACGCGAGCGCACGCTCCTCCATGGGGCGGCACTCGCCCGATCCGAGCTGTACAAAGTAGAACACGCCGGGCTCGGTGGCTTCGAACGGGCCGTGGAAGTACTCGCCGGAGTGGATGTAGCAGCAGTGCTGCCACTGCATCTCCATGAGCGAGCAGATGGCCATGGCGTAGGTCTGGCTAAAGTTGGGGCCGGAACCCAGGATATAGAAGAACTTATGCTGCTGGCAGAGCTCGGCAAAACGGGCGCCCAGCTCGGCGTTGACCTTCTCGCGTGCAGCGGGCAGCAGCGCATCCATCTGCTTAAGGCCGGCGTACATGTCGGCAAGCGCCTCGTAACCCTCTTGCTGGTCGAGCAGCTCGGCAGCCATCAGGGCGCCGATGCCCTGCGGCACCTCGGCCTGCGGCACGCCTTCGCCCCACGGATAGACCCAGGTGGTCCACTTGCCGTTGTCGATCTTCGAGCCCTCGCAGTCGGTGAGGGCGACAACCTCGGCGCCGGCGGCCAGCGCCATCTCGCAGCCGTCGACGACCTCCTGCGTATTGCCGCTGTGGCTGCAGGCGATGACGAGCGACTTCGGCCCTAGGCTCTTGGAAGCCATCAGGCAAAACTCGCGTGCCGTGTAGACCGTCGAGGTAAACGTGGTGGCCTCGCGCTTGAGCAGCTCGTTGGCCGGCATCAGGTCGATCATCGAACCGCCGCAGGCGATCCAAAAGACGTTCTCAATCTTGCCCTTGCGCTCGATAATTTCCTGAACCAGATCGTGTGCGTTCACGGTGATGTTCCTCCTTGTGTGGCGGCTTTGGACGACGGCAGCTCGTACCTGCGGTCGTTCTATGTTGTCCTATTTATAGCACGCATGACGACGCCCGTGAAGCCATTTCACCAAATTTGTTCTATATCGTTCTGTCTGTGGACGTTAGATGTCGAACACGTAGCGCGAACCCACGATCTTTTGGCGTCCGAGCAGCAAGGGCCGCTCGTCCTCATCGGTAAAGTACGCCTCCATATAGAAGAGCGGCTCGCCGACCGGCACCTCCAGCAGCGAGGCCGCCTGAGCATCGGCAAGCGCAATCTCCACAGTACAGGGGTCGGACTTGAGCGGCGCGCGGCCCGAATGCTCGGCAACGAGCGCAAAGATGGAATTGTCCGTGAGGTCCTTGTCGGCAAGCGTCTGCAGATAGGGATGGTCGGCCAGCACAAAGGCGTTGTTCTCGAGCATGACGGGCACGCCGTCTGCCGTGCGCACGCGCTCGACCACGATGAGCTCGCAGCCGGGTTCCACCCCAAAAAACACCGCGTCCTCGCGCGTCGCCGCAACCACCGTGCGCGACACCAGGCGTGCTCCGGCCACCATGTCGTTGGCAGCGCAACCCTCGGAAAAGCTCTGAACGTCACCCTTCTGGACAATCTTGCGCTTGAGCTTGGGCGCGCACACAAACGTGCCCCTCCCCTGCTGACGGTTGAGATACCCCGCGCGCGACAGCTCCTCGATGGCGCGGCGCACGGTGATGCGTCCCACGCCGTAGTACTTCGCGAGCTCCATCTCAGAAGGAATGCGCGAGCCGGATGCGTACACGCCACGCGCGATCTCGCCTTTTAGGTCGTCCATAACCTGCTGGTACAGCGGCACGGCGGACACCTCAGTGCGCTCGGTTTTATCGTCGGATGTCATCGTTATGCTCCATTCCGTGCATGCTCGGACTCAAACTCTTCAATCGCCGCCATAAACTGCTCGCCAAAGGCATCGGCCTTTTTCTCGCCGATGCCGTTGACCTGGATAAGCTCGTCGCGCGTCTGCGGGCGTAGGCGGCACAGGCCGCGCAGAGCCTTGTCGGAGAAGACCATGTACGGCGCCATCTCCAGCTCGGTCGAAATCTCCTTGCGCAGGGCACGCAGGCGCTCGAACAGCTCGGCATCGTCACCCACGCGCGGGCGCTGATCCAGCTCGGCCTCCTCGCGCAGCAGATCCACCGCACGGCGGGCGCGAGCCGAGGTCTTGCGCTTGGACGCGCGACGCTTAACGGTAAAGGCGAACGCTTCGTCCTCGACCTCGCCGGCGCGCGGGCCCAGCCCCACGACCGGGTACTGCCCCTGCGAGGTGGCCAGGTAACCGCGGCCGCACAGCTGGCCGATGATGTCCTTGATGCGCCCGACCGATTCGCTCGACAGCTCACCGTAGCCGCGATCCTCGTCCAGATGCATCTGGCGAATGCGCTCGGTGTTGCCGCCGTGGAGCACGTCGGCGATGAGCGACTTGCCAAAGCGCATGGGTCGCGCGGCCACGTAGCGCACAGCGACGCGGGCCATATCGGTGACGTCCTCGACCTCGAACTGCGTGAGGCAGTTGCTGCAGTTGCCGCAGCCCTCGGCGTCGTCCATGGCGGTGCCGCCCGTACCGGCCGCGGCGGCATGCTCGGCCGCGGCCTCGTCGCCAAAGTAGCGCAGCATGTATTCGCGCAGGCAACCGGTGGTATTGCAGTAGCCCTCCATCTGGCTGAGCAGACGATATCGATTCTGGAGCGCCCACGCGCGCTGCTTGTCGTCAAGCGCCTCATCGGCAGCATCGCCGCGGTCGATCAGAAAGCGGCGCATGCGAAAATCGTTGCCGTTCCACAACAGGTAGCAGCTGGCCGGATCGCCATCGCGGCCGGCGCGGCCCGCCTCCTGGTAGTAGGCCTCGATGCTCTCGGGCACGTTGTTGTGGATCACATAGCGCACGTTGGGCTTGTCGATGCCCATGCCAAAGGCGTTGGTGGCAACCATCACCTGGATATCGTCGTCGATAAAGGCGCGCTGGCTTTGGCGACGGGCGTCGTTGCCCATGCCGGCATGGTAGCGGCCAACGCGAATGCCGCTGGGGCCCAGCGCCTCGGCAAGCTCGCCCGCCAGCGCATCGACCGTCTTGCGGGTCGAGCAATACACGATACCGCTCTCGCCCGAATGCGCGATCACATAGTCGCGCACCCACGCGGTCTTGGCCTTGTCGCCCATCTCCTCGCAACCAAAGTAGAGGTTCTTGCGATCAAAACCCGTCACCACCGTCGCGGGGTTTTGCAGGCCGAGCATCTGCTGAATGTCCGCACGCACGCGCTCGGTCGCCGTGGCGGTAAACGCCGCCACGATCGGGCGCCGCGGCAACGAATCAATAAACTCGCGAATCTGCAGGTAAGCGGGACGGAAATCCTGGCCCCATTGGCTCATGCAGTGGGCCTCGTCAATGGCCACGAGCGGCACGCCAATGCCGCCGTCCGCCGCGGCTTCCTGCGCAAAGGCTAAAAAACGCGGCTCGAGCAAGCGCTCGGGCGCCACGTACATAAGCTGGTAGCGGCCCTCGCGCGCCCGCTTGAGCACGGTGTTTTGCTGGGCCGGAGTAAGGCTGGAGTTGAGATAGCTGGGTCGCGCACCCGCCGCGAGCAACGCACGGGTCTGGTCCTCCATAAGCGACAGCAGCGGACTCACCACAAAGGTGATGCCGGGCAGCATGAGCGCGGGCACCTGGTAGCAAATGGACTTGCCGGCGCCCGTGGGCATAACACCCAGCGCATCACGACCGGCAAGGATCGCATCGACCATGCGGTCCTGTCCCGGGCGAAACGAGGTGTAGCCAAAATAGGCGCCGAGCGTGTCGAGCGCCATCTGCTGCATGCTATCGGTCATGGTTTCCTAACGTCTAAGTCATCTGTCGCCGATTATACGCCGCCACGCGGACCGGTGCCGCGCGGCGGCCGGCCACGGGCGATGCAATCCAAGGCGAACGAGCGTGGATTTTTGGACACTTTCCTGATGAGCGTGGATAATCTCCCACTTTAAGCCCGTCACCAAGCTCATGCTGAAGATGGCCGCTCTGGCGGGCTTGCAGCGTCGAGCCGTTGCGCGGTTTGGAAAACCGCGCAACTAGAGCTACATAACCATGACGTAGCGACTACCCACGTAGTACTGCTTACCCATCAGAACCGGCTCGCCATTGGGACCGGTAAAGCTGGCACGCAGGTTGAGCAGCGGATCGTGCGGAGCAATGCCCAACTCGGCCGCCTGCTCGGTATTGGCACGAACGGCCTCGACCGTGCGGTAGCCAACCGAGACAATCGGCGTTCCGCCAACACGCTCGACCTCGGCAAAAATCGACTTGTCCTCAAGATCGGCCGTCAACAGCTCACGGTAGGCGTCAAACGGCACAAAGATGTTCTCCTCAAAGATGGGCTCGCCGTCGGCTGTACGCACACGCTTAATATGCAGCAGCAGCGCGTCCTTTTGCAGGCCAAAGAACTCCATCTCGTTTTGACGTGCCGGCACAATCTGGCGATCGACCACATGCGCGCCCGCCTTCATGCCGTTGCTGGCACACAGCGCGGTAAACGTCTGCAGCGTCGAAGCGTGGAACTGACGATTGATGTGCGGCGTGGAGACAAAGGTACCACGGCCCTGCTGCTTAACCAGGTAGCCATCGGAGCACAGCTCCTCGACGGCGCGGCGCACCGTAATGCGGCTCACGTCGTACTGCTCGGCTAGCTCAAGCTCGGACGGAATACGCTCCTTGGGTGCATAAACACCTTTCTCGATCGCATCCTTGATTTCATCGTAAATCTGCTGGTAAAGCGGTGCATTTTTGGGCGCGGGCATATCTGATCACTCTTATCGAAATATCGAAATAACTAATACGTATATAACGTCTAGTTTCATGTTACCTCATAATGATAAAACGATACACCCTCCCTACCAAAAAGCGACAGCTTCATTTTGGTAGGTTTTATCTGGGAAAACGAAAGCCCCTCGAAAGCAGCGAGGCTTTCGAGGGGCTCATACGGAAGGGTTGCGCCAGGCCGGCGAAATGCCAATACCCTACCTGCCGTCGTCCTGCTGCAGGCTGTCCTGCTCGCTGAGGCGCGCCTGCCTGCTGGCCATGCGCGCGGGCTTGTCGGGATCAGGTACGGCCGTGGGCATGGGCTCGTCGACATGACCGCCCCACCAGCCGCCCACAAAGTTGAGCGTGTGGAACACATTGATCCCGGCGCCGGGATCAATGTCGCACACCAGCTTGATAATGTCCTGGCTCTCGTAGGTGGAGACAACGGCGTGCAGCAGGTACATCTTTTCGCGGCTGTATCCGCCGATGACCTCGGCGCAGCTAATGCCGTGCTGAAAATGGTCAACATAGGCGGTCATGACCTCGTCCGCCTTGTGCGTCGTAATCTGCAGCGTCACGCGGTCGTAGCGACGATAGAAGCTGTCAATGGTCTTGGTCGAAATAAACTGGAACACGATGGAGTACGCTGCCTTGTCCCAGCCAAACATAAAACCAAAGATCGCCAGGATAAAGCAGTTGAAACCAAAGATGACGCCCCAGATGGTCTTGCCCGTGTGGTTGGAGACCCACAGCGCGATAAAGTCGGTGCCGCCGGTGGATGCGCCGGACTTGAGCGCGATGGCAGCGCCCAGACCCGAGACCACGCCGCCAAAAATGATGAGCATGATCTTGTCGCCCAAAAACGGAGCGAAGTGAAAGACGTTGAGGAACAGCGATGAAAGCACGACCTGCATCATCGAGAAGATGACGAAGCGTTTGCTAATGCCGCTCCAGCATAGGAGCGCCACGGGGATGTTGAGCGCAAGCATACCGAGCGAGATGTCGATGTGAACGCCGCCAAGCGAAGTAACGCGATCGAGCAGGACCGCGACACCGGTGAGACCGCTCGGAAGCAGGTCGGCGGGCCGAATGAACGCCTGGATCAGGAATGTCTGGAGAACGGCGGAAATGGTGACCGCCACGGCAGTAATGGCACGGCGAACGATGGTGAGGCGGCCGAGCACGAGCACGCGGTCCGTGAGCTGATCGATGGCGTTCGCCACGTAGGCTCCTTTCGAAGGCAGATGTAGTTGTGGGGTATGTCCGCGATTGTAGCATGGAGCGTACGGGGGCGCTTCAATTCACCCTCTCTCGACAACCATCAGAAGGACCGTGAGGCCGCCCAAAAGAAAAACGCCGTGAAGAGAGCGGTCCCTTCACGGCGAATTCGGCATTTGCCCAGATAAAACCTGCCAAAATAAACCTGTCCCTAAATGGCAGGTAGGATGTCGGTCAGGTTGTCGATGATAACGTCGGCGGCAGACTGATCCAGGTTGACGCCCTCGTGCGGACGCAGCGCCAGGACGCGGGCGCCGGAACGCTTGCCGGCCTCGATGCCCAAAGGCGAGTCCTCGATAACCAGGCACTCGGTAGGCTCCACCCCCAGCGCCTCCATGGCACGCAGGTAGATCTCGGGGTCGGGCTTAAACGCACTGCACTCGTGACCGCTGATGGTGTAGTCCAGCACGTCAGCGATACCGGCAATCTCCACCAGCTCGTCGATGAGCTCGCGATAGGACGAGCTCGCGATAGCGCACTTCACGCCACGCTCGTGCAGCTCGCGCATCACCGGCTCCGTCTGCTCGTTGAGCAGCTCGGCATACGGAACGGGATGGTCCGGGCTATAGACCTGCTTGTACTCCACGCGCAAACGCTCGCGCAGCTCAATATCGTCGGGCACCAGCGCCTCCCAAATGGCGGGCTCGTTAGACCCCGAAAGATCGGGAATCTCGTCAAAGTGGAACCCCTTCTCTTCCATAAACGCCACGCGGCGACGGTTGTAGAACCACTCGGTATCGACCAGCACGCCGTCCATGTCAAACAGCACTGCCTTGATCATACGCATCTCCTCCCACCTGCCAAAAAGGGACAGGTTTATTTTGATAGGTTTTATCTGGGGTTTTATGGAACGACGAACACGCCCTCCCCAGAGCAAAAAAGGGGACGGGGCACAAACCCCATCCCCTCTCAATCAACCCGTAAGGTCTACTTACTTGTGATTAGTAGGAAAGCTTCCACATGTAGCGACGCATGGTCAGCGGGTGCTGACGGGCCTCGGCGATCTGGTTGCCGTACTCACGCATAACGGCGAGGTGCAGCAGCGGGTTGAAGTAGGTGATGACGCTCGCGGGCACGGCGTCAGCCAGGCCGTAGTCCTTGGAGTCGATCAGAGCGACCTTGGCGCCCATGCGCTCAAGGAAGGTGAGGGCGCGGGCGTCCATCGGACGGGTGGCGCCATCGGACATGAAGAAGACGTAGGGCTTACCCTCGGTGGAAACCTCGAACGGGCCGTGGAAGTACTCGCCGGTGTTGTAGGCGGCGGCGTCGATCCACTGCATCTCGGTGAACAGGAAGGCGGCGTGAGAATAAGCCATCTTCTCGGAGGCACCGGAAGCCATGAAGTAAATCATCTTGTCGTCCTTGAAGTCCTCGGCGAACTTCTTGGCGAGCTTCTTGCAGTGCTGAGCGGCGTTCTCGCAGAGATCGAAGATGTTGGTAAGGCCGGTGATCATGTCCTCGTAGTGGTCATAGCCCTCGGTCTGCTGAAGGATCTCGAGAGCAAGAGCGATAGCATAGCCGGGCTTCTCGCACTTGGCAGCGTAGTTGGCGTGGAAGCCGTGAACGATGACGTGGTCGGCGTCGACGGTCAGAGCGGAGCCAGCCTTGTTGGTGAGGGAGACGACCGGGCAGTTGTGCTTCTTGGCGGTCTTGTTGGCCTCGACGGTCTCGGGCGTGGAGCCACCGAGGGAGCAGGTGATCACGAAGGTGTGCTCGTTGACCCAGGAAGGCGTGTCGTAGTTGAACTCGTTAGCGGTGAAGATCTGAACGTTCAGCTTGTCCGTGTTGTTGGCCAGGAAGTACTTGGCGGGGTAAAGGTCGGACATGGAAGCACCGCAGCCGACGAAAGCGACGCTGTGGATCTCGTGGTTGGACAGGACGTCAGCGACGATCTGCTTAGGGAGGTTAAGGTCGATCTCGTACATCTGACACATTCCTTTCGATTTTTGCGGCGCCACATTGCCGGGCGCTCGCAGGGTTACCGTGGTTTGGACCGAGTCGCCGGCCCGTTAAGGATGCGACAAAGGGGCTGTCCCATTGTCACGTATAGGGATGGAAGCCTGCCTGGGGTATGGGATGCCAGGCAGGCCCCCGGGGGAAAGCGGTTAGACGCTTGGTCGCGACTAGGCCAGGATGCCGGCCGCGGAGAGGGCGATGCCGCCCACGATGGCGATCACGAGAAGCCAACCGGTGTTGACGTTCTTCTTGATGAGCCAGTACATAAGGCCGGTGAGGCCAAGGGAGATCATCTGGGGCATCATGCCGTCCAGGATGTCCTGGATAACGACGGTGCCCTCAGCGAACTGCAGCGGGGTGGTGGCGCCAATCAGCGTAGCGATCATGCCGCCCACGGACATAAGACCCACGATGCCGCAGACATACATGAGCTTCTCCATGAGGTCGCCGCCCTGAAGCTTGCTCAGGTACTCGTGGCCGCCCTGATAGCCCATCTTGGCTGCGAACCAGGTGATCAGCACAGAGGGGACGATGGAGATGAGCATGGCCAGGATCGGGCCCATGATGGAGCCCTGCTGAGCCAGCTGAACGCCCAGGCCAAAGGCGATAACGCGGATGGTGCCCTGGAAGAAGGAGTCACCGATGCCGGAAAGCGGACCCATGAGGGAGGTCTTGACCGCGTTGATCGAATCGGGATCGAAGTTCTCGGGATCCTTGGCGTACTCCTCCTCCATGGAGGCGGTGAGGCCTAGGATGAAGGCGCTCGTCTGCGGGGTGCAGTTGTAGAACGCCATGTGACGGTGGTAAGCCTCTTTCTTAGCAGCGAGCTGCTTGGGGTCGGACTCATCCGGATAGAGGCGATCGAGCGTGGGAACCATACCGTAGAGGAAGCCCATGTTCATCTGACGCTCGTAGTTCCAAGAGGCCTGGATGGCCCAGGAGCGCCAGAAGAACTGGCTGACCTTCTTGTTCAGGGACACGTCCTTGGTTGCGGTTGCCATAGTGTGTTCCTCCTTAGTCTTCGTCGTCTTCGAGCGGATCGTAGTCGGAATCGACACCGGCGGCTGCATGGGACCCGTTGAACTTGAAGCCCATGAAGACGACAGCCAGGCACACACCGATCAGAGCGACCGCGATGACGGACAGGTTGAGGTAAGCGGCGAGCAGGAAACCGATGAACAGGAACGGAGTCATACCCTTCTTGATCATCATGGTGAGCAGCAGGGCCAAGCCGTAGGCGGTCATGATCTTGGTCGAAACGTTAAGACCAGTGGACAGCCACTCGGGAACCATGTTGACGATGGCCTGAACCAGGTCGGTGCCAACAAAGACGGCGAGGAAGATCGGCAGGAAGTACATGACAGCGTACAGACCGGAGCCGGCGCAGATGTGCATACGGTAGGCGGTCTTGAACTTTCCGTTATCGATCGCGCTATCTGCCACATGAGTGAGGGCGGCGATGATGGAACGGAACACGATGCCGAGGAGCTGACCCAGGACGGCGACCGGGATGGCGATCGTCATGGCGGTCTCGGCGGAAGCATCGGTCAGGCACGCAAAGGCAGCGGCCACGATGCCGCCCAGGACCATATCGGGCGGAACGGCAGCGCCGACCTGCACCAGGCCCATGGACACGAGCTCGACGGCGGCACCGACGGCAAGGCCAGTGGGCACATCGCCCAGCAGCAAACCGACGAGCGTGGCGCCAACGAGGGGCTGCTCGAAGTTAAGACGACCGAGCAGGCGGGAGTCCCACATGCAGAACACGCCGACGAGGCCGACGAGCACCGCACTGATGAACGTATTCATACCCTTCTCCTTTCAGTCAGGCAAAAGCCTGGTTGATTACAGCTTGGCGTCGATGTCGACGCTCTGATACGTAGGGGTCTGCTGGACGTAGAGCTTGATGCCCATGTCGAGCAGCTGGTTGACGTCGGCCTTCTGGGTGGCGTCGAGGAAGACGGAGCTGTCCTTGCCTCCGACCTGATCGGCACCGTCGTGGTTGGCGGTGGCGCCCAGGTTGATGGCGTCGAGCTTGTAGCCCTGGCAGAACTGCAGCATCTCGGCGGTGTTGCCAAAGACGAACATGACGCGCTCGCCGAGGGTGTTGAGCTTGTCCATCTTGGCGAGGGCACGCTCGACGGTGAAGACGTTCAGGCGCACGCCCTGGGGCTTGGCCAGCTTAAGAGCGCCCTTCTTGATGTCATCGTTGGCGGCAGCGTTGTCGACGACGATGATGCGCTCGGCCTGAACCTTGGTGGTCCAGGTAAAGACGACCTGGCCGTGCAGCAGACGGTAGTCAAGACGTGCGAGGACGATCTTGGCGGGACCGGAGCTGTGGCGGGACGCCTTAGCCTTCTTGGCGGGAGCCGCGGCAGCCTCGACCGGAGCATTGGGGTTGGTCAGACCGGTGCGGGCCTCGTTGATGAGGGCTGCGAGCTCGGCGCCCTTGACGGGGACGGGGCTCATAGCGAGCGTGAGCGCCAGCGGGATGTTGAAACCGCTGACAACCGTGAACTTCGTGCCGTTCTTGGAAAGCTCGACCATGTTGTTGTTGACCGAGCTGCCGAGCATATCGGTCAGCACATAGACGGTGTCGTCCGCGTTGAACGTGGCGATCATAGCCTCAACCTTATTGGTGATGGGCTCCTTGTCGTCACGAGCAAGCGACACGACGTGGACGTTCGACACGTCGCCGAGAACCATCTCGAGCGTGTCTTTGGCGCCTGCGGCCAGGCCGCCATGAGATGCGAGAATGATCTGATTCATCTTGCCTCCTCCTTTTCGTTATGGTCATTATAACGTCTTATACGTTGCCTATATTGCTAATTAGTATAAAGACCGTTCGCGGGTGAAAATCGACCGTTGACGGGTTTAACGTACTTGAAACGTTGGGGCTGGATAGGCCGGCGCTGGCTGGATAACCCCAGGTCAGACGTCGCACACAATCCTCTATCGCACGAAGTACCAGGGGCTTTCCTGCACGGTGGGTTCCAGCGCGATGCCGGTGCGTTCCTTAAACAGATCCATGTCCTGAGATTTTTCGGTCCACCACGCGTTGGGCTTAAAGGTCATGCTCTCAACAACATGACCGACAAACACACTGTTGCGCAGCTTGGAGAAGTCGGTATTCATGATCAGGATGGACGCAAGCACCAGCACGATGCCCAGGACTTTGATCGCGCCGGCGGGCTCGGCATAGACACCAATGCCTACCAGTACGGTGACGACCGTCTCGAATGACATTACGACAGGAACTTTCGACGTCTCGAGCCCCATGGACAGACCCTGCATATATAAGATGTAGGCCACGGCTGTGGGGATGAGTCCAAAGCCAAGGAACAGCAGCAGCAGCTGTGGCGACATTGCCGCGGCGACATCCGGCCACGGAGCCGCGATAGCTGCCATAACCGCACCGCCAAAAACAAAGCCCCAAAATGTGACAGCCAGCGGGTGGACCGTCTTGGTTGCTATCCGGCTAAACACCGCGAGCGACGCACCACAAAGGCCTGCAATCACGCCCGATGTGACGCCCCAAACCGAAAAATGGAAACCGGAAAGGTCGCCATTGGTCACTGCAAGCACGCAGCCAACGATGTTAAAGACAATGGCAACGAGCTTGTTGGGGGTCACGTCCTCGCGATAAAGTACGCGACCGAGCATGACGCCAAACACCGGCGAGGTGTAGAGCAGCACCGAGGCCGTGGACATGCCCACCTCGCCCATGCACTCGTAATAGCAAGTGTTGGCGGCGGCCAAACCGACGATACCGACAAGCGCGCAGGGAACAAGCTCTTTAGGGCTTGCTTTGAACAGGGCCAGCGGACCCTGAGCCACGGTAGACCCCTCACCCGGACGGCAGCCCATGAACGCCAAGACCGGAGCCATTAAGACGGCACCCGATAACAAACGAAAGGCAGCCATGCTCTGGGACGAAACGCCCATGGCCGAGATGCCGTTTACAAAGATTCCGATGCTGCCCCACATAAGCGCGGCGATCAGCACCAGCACATAGCCCAGATTGCTTTTCTTCAACGCAGCCTCCTCGGTATTGTTTCCAATATGTTTCACACTACGTTATAGTCGTTATATACATTTTTCAAGACACAAATCGGCGAACGAGGAAATGATTCCCAGGAGTGTCCCCAAGTGCCGGCACAAAAGGAACGTCCCCAAGTGCCAACCACAGCAACGCCGACGTTTTGGCAATGTCAGCGAGCGCCCGTCATTTGAGCCAAGGTGCCGTGAAATGAAAAGGCGCTGACCTTCTGGTCGCGCCTTTGAAATTGAACGGCAGATTGGCCAAATGCCGGGTGCGCAGCGTCGGCCTGTCCGCCGTTTGGTAGCCCGGCGGAACCAATCTCCCCTAGTACTCCCGCTTCCACATGTAGCGGCGCGTCATGTAGTCCTTGTGGGTGACGGCAGAGAGTGCACGCATGTACACGTTGTTGAGGATCGGGGCAAAGATCAGGTGGTTGAAGTACTCGCTCACGCTGTCCTTGATGTCGTTGAGGCCGAGCTCCTTGGCGTCGAGCTGATAGACGCGCTCGCCACCGTACTGGTTGACGAAGCGGATGCCGCGCTCGTCGTTGCAGCGGCTGCGGCCGACGCTGATGAGCTGGAACAGCGAGGTGCGCTTGTCCAGGATCTCGAAGGGGCCGTGGAAGAAGTCGCAGGTGTTGATGGTGCAGGAGTCGATCTGCAGCATCTCCTGCACGTTGCAGATGCTAAAGACGTAGGCGGCACCAAAGAGCGGGCCCTGAGCCATGACGTTGATGCAGGGCTTGTCGGCGTTCTGCTCGGCCCACTTGGCAGCGAGCGGACGAGTGTACTCGACGGCCTTGCGATAGATAGGGTCGACCAAGTCGAAGGCGGCCATGGCGGTCTCGTACTCGGCATAGCCCTCGGTCTGCTGCGTAAGCTCCATGGCGATCATGGTCACGACGGCGGAGTTGGTGCGGCCCATGCAGGACTCGTCGACGGCCAGGCTGTCATACTGGATCTTGTAGTCGCAGACCTCGGTGAGGCCGGACTCGTCAACATAGATGGCGATGGTGCTGGCGCCGTGGTCCTTGGCGACCTGTGCGGCGACGATGGTCTCCTTGGTGCCGCGCATGGACACGACGACGGCCAGGGTGTTCTCGTTAACGTAGGCAGGGGTTGCGTGCACGAACTCGTTGCTGGTATAGCTGGAGCTCACGACCTGCGTGGCCTCGTGCTCCATAAAGTACTGGGCAGGATAGTTGCCGCCGTTGGATCCGCCGGCGCCAATCCACACGACGCGCTTGATGCCGCCCTTGTCTGCCTTGTCAGCCAAAACCTGGGAGACGACGTCCTTAACCTGTTCCTGAGTAGTCATCGCGCATCAGCCTTTCTTCTCGTTTGATGCTCTCGATGGCATACAAGTTACATACATGTTTTGGTTATGTCGACTAGTTGTATGCTATATTTGTCTTAGAAATTTTGCTGATGCGGTTTTTGATAATTGGCTACCAGCGGTTTTATTGTTGTGTTAAATACATGCTTGCTTAGATAGGCATACAAGTTAGATACAGGTTGATCGCATGAACGCTTCATCTAAAAAGAAACTGAGCCAGTACGAGCGCTTGGCGGGCATGTTGCGCGACCGCATCGCCGCCGGCACCTACGCGCGCGGAGACAAGCTGCCGTCCGAGATGGAACTCATGGACGAATCGGGGCTGTCGCGCAGCACCGTGCGCCATGCCCTTAAGGTGCTCGTTGATGAGGGTCTGGTTCGAACCGAGCGCGGGCGCGGCGCCTTTGTGGCCGACACGCCGGCGCTCCACGAGAACAACCTGGTGTTTTCGAGCTATACGGCGCAGGTCCAGGGTCAGGGCATGAAGCCCACCACGCGCACGGTGGACTCGGGCTTTACCAAGGCGGGCGGCAGCATAGCCAAGTTCTTTGATGCCGCCGTGGGCAGCAAGCTCGTCAAACTTGTCCGTCTGCGTTATCTGGACGATGCGCCACTGTGCCTGGAGACCACCTATCTACCACCGAGCTTTGAGGCACTCATCGACCGCGATATCAACGGTTCGCTCTACGCCACGCTGCGCCAGGAATTCCATCGCGCGCCGGCACAGGGACATAAGACCTTTGAGGTGTGCTATGCCTCGCAAAACGAGGCGTTTTTGCTCAACGTTGAGCGTGGGCAGGCGCTGATCCTGATCACCGACTACGTCTACGACACCGACGGCCGCCCGCTCCATGTCTCCAAGCGCATCCAGCGCACCGACCGCGCCAAATACACCGAGCCCATCGGCTAACCTGCCAAAACCACCACAAAGGGGACAGGCACCTTCGTGGTGGTTTTAGGCGAGGAGGTCGGGGAACCAGGTTGGCTTGGGCTGGTTGGGCGTGCGCTCGGCTAGGACCAGCTCCATCCAACACATGTCGTACCAGCGGCCGAACTTTTGGGCGCAGCGGTCGAAGGCGCCCACCAGGCGATATCCCATATGGGCATGGAAATCCTGGCTGTTGTGCGTCAGATACTCGTCGTCCTTATCGTGCGGCACGGCGATGAGCGCGCACATGTTGGTGATGCCCATCGCAATCAGGCATTGCTTGAGCGTATCGTGCAACTTGCGACCCAGCCCGCCATGGCGCACATCGCGTGCCAGGTAGATCGACGTCTCGACCGACCAGTCGTATGCCTCGCGGCTGTTGAGCGGACTCACATAGGCATAGCCTATCGGACGCCCGTCCAGCTCCATCACCAGGTACGGATAGCGCTTGAGCGTACGCTCGATGCGCCCGGCGAACTCCTCAACGCTCGGCACCTCGTATTCGCAGGTAATCGCCGTCTGGCGCACATACGGCTCATAGATGGCAAGCAACGCCGGCGCGTCTTCGGGAGTCGCCAGGCGAATCGTCGGCTCGGACATCTCGGTCATACAACCCTTCTCCCCCAAAAGCAAAGGCCGCCCTGCGCCAAACCCAGCGCATGGCGGCCCCTCGTCATTACATCAGGCTACAGGACAGCCGCCAGCGCGTCGATGTCCTCCTGCGTCGTGGCCCAGCTGGTGCAAAAGCGCACCACCGTGTGGGTCTCGTCGTACTTTTCCCAGTACTCGATCGAGGCATGCTCGCGAATGCGGGCCATATCCTCGTTGGGCAGAATCACGAACTGCTGGTTGGTCGGCGTCTCCAAGAAGAACTGGTAGCCGCGCTCGTGCAGCACGCGACGCAGCGCCTGAGCGGTCTCAATCGCCTGGCGACCAATCTCAAAATACAGGCCGTCGGTAAAGAGCGCCTCAAACTGCACGCCCGTCAGGCGACCCTTGGCCAGCAACGCACCATGCTGCTTAATGCGCGGAATGGGATGCGCCGGGGCGTGCATGCCGCAGAACACCACAGCCTCGCCGCAGAGCGCGCCGCACTTGGTGCCGCCGATGTAGAACACGTCGCACAGCTGCGCCAGCTCGGGCAGGGTAATGTCGCATTCATCGGACGCCAGCGCATAGGCCAAGCGGGCACCGTCCACAAACAGCGGAATCTCGCGCTTCTGGCACACCGCATGAATCGCCGCGAGCTCGGCCTTGGAGTACAGCGTGCCGTACTCGGTCGATAGGCTCACGTACACAGCGCCCGGGAACACCGTGTGCTCGTAGCTCTCGTTTTCGTAGAACACCTGGATATAGTTCTCGAGGTCCTCGGCGCGCATCTTACCCTCATAGCCGGGGATGGTGAGCACCTTGTGACCGCCAAACTCGATGGCGCCCGCCTCGTGACAGGCGACGTGGCCAGTCTCGGCAGCAACGACGCCCTCGTAGGGCGCAAGCAGCATGTCGATCACCGTCGCGTTGGCCTGCGTGCCGCCCACCAGAAAAAACACGTCGGCATCGGGGGCCTGACAGGCCTCGCGGATAAGCTGCTTGGCACGCTCGGTGTGCGCATCGGTACCGTAGCCGGGCTGCGGCTCCATATTGGTGTCGACGAGCGCCTGCAGCACTGCCGGATGTGCGCCGTGGGAATAGTCGTTGTTAAACGCGAGCATGGCAATCCTCTCTAGCCGGGCACGGGCCCGATGATTCAAACGGGGCTATTGTACGCCGTTGGGATAGGCAACGCGCGCGGCAAGGCACTCAAGCGCCAACACCAGGGCAAAGCCGCAGCTCACGTCGCTCAAAAAGTGAGCTCCGATCACGATACGGCCAAAGGCGACGAGCGCCGCGACCACAGCCGCCGCCCAAAAGATCACGCGGCGACGCGAAGGTTTTTCCTTAAAGGCTGCCGCGGGAAGCCCGGCGAGCATAAGGCCGATCGCCGCATGCGCGGTGTGCCCGCTCGCGAACGACTTGAACCCGTCCTTGATC
Source organism: uncultured Collinsella sp. (assembly GCA_902475865.1). Classification (GTDB taxonomy): domain Bacteria; phylum Actinomycetota; class Coriobacteriia; order Coriobacteriales; family Coriobacteriaceae; genus Collinsella. Next base: position 377 of record CABSBK010000001.1, on the reverse strand, counting down.
ACGCCGGCGGCGATATAGGTCCACTTGTCGGGATTGCCGATTACCCACCACGGCTGAAAATTGAGCCCCGGCGTGACCTCGATCACGCGCATGCGCGGGCGCGACCACAGCGGCTTGACGATCACGTTGAGGATAATGGCCTGAGCGACCCACACGGCAAGTACCATCAACGCCCAGCGCGTAAGCTAGTCGGGCGCGGTGTCGCGCGTAAGGCGATAGGCAATAACGTTAACCGCAATGACCAGCACAAACGTCAGCACCAGCTGAAACGCGATGAGCTTGCCGCCGACGCGCAGCGATCCGATAATCTCGTAGCCGACCAGACCCACGTTGATCAAAACGCCCAGCGCAGCGAGCCATTTGCTCCCCCTGGAATA